>JAIQGG010000006.1 GCA_020072785.1 Terriglobia bacterium
TATATTCCAGCGTGTAGAACTGGCAACAATGGCGGCACAGCCAGAAGTGGATCACCCCGTGGGTGTGCTCGGCCGTGTCGGCATCGGGATGATCGTGAGCAAAGCGAAAGAATTCTCCGCCCAAGTGGTAGTCAAACGGGAGAGCGCATTTCGGATTCGCGCAATAGGAAAACATACTGGCCCCTTGCACCCACGGCGCATGCCCCTCAGATACGCCCGGAAGCTGCTTGTTTGCTGTTTTCCGGGGGAGGGAATTCCCCGGCCGTCCGCTTGGCTTCCAGATTCTGAATCGTGGCACGCAACCACTTGCCGACGGCTTCCTCGAGTTCCTGCGGCGTTGCATAGCGGTAAAACGAATCCACTGTTTCATCCTTGTCGTTGAGCGGGATAAAACGGCAGGGAAATTGCATCTGCTGCCGGTCGAGCGGCACCAACTGCATCAGCGCGCAGTCCTTGCACGGTTTCGAACGCGTGGGATCCCCGTAATTGAGACACGTCGGAGAATCTTCAAAGATAAATTGAGGTCTCCAGCGGCTGCGCGGTGTGCGGTAGCCGCCTCGTTCGAGGAAGTCCTGTTCTGCGCGCAGAACCTGCAGCAGGTCTTGAGTGTTCCCGGTCATAAACAACGCGCCGTTTTCAGCACAGTTATTCTATAGCGCAAGAATCACGTTGCGCTGTGACCGCCATCACATCACTGCCTGTTGGTGCTTCCTGCACAATGCACATTCCCTCCCGCGGGAACTCTTGACCGGTGCGCGGCTGGATTTTCCTGGGATTGTAGTTAAAATGGAGGGCGTCTGGGAGCCCATCCGGGAGAGTGGCATCCTTGTATTGTGCGACCGCAAAGCGGTCGACATTCAGAACACTGGAGTTGATGCCTCTCGAGGCTTGGGAACACCGGTAGATTCCGCCGTTACAGCTGTCGTTGCATTTGAGGCAGGCGGTCGCGCTCTGCCGTGGCAAGACCCAGGAAGTGCTTTGCCGGCGGGAGTTTCCGTGCCGGTGGCCGGTTTCAGAGCCGTGGCGCCGCCAGCACAGGCAGAAAGGAAGATAATCGAGTGATTGTCGGGGTTCCAAGAGAGAGTTATCCCGGGGAACGGCGCGTGGCGCTGGTTCCCATGGTGATCCCCGGCCTGGTCAAGGCGGGCTTTGAAGTCCTCATCGAGATGGGTGCGGGCGTGGAAGCGGGTTATCCGGACGCCCATTATGTGGAAAAGGGCGCGAAGATTGCCCCCGACCGCGCGGCTGTCTTTTCTGGAGCCGGCATTATTGTGCAGGTCCTCTGCTACGGCTCCAACGACGTCACCGGCAAGGCCGATCTGCCTCTGTTGCGCCGCGAGCACATTCTCGTCGGATTCCTGCGGCCCCTCGGCTCGCTGGACATCGTCCAGCAGATTGCCGCTACCCGCGTCACCTCTTTCTCCGTGGAGCTGATGCCACGCACCACGCGCGCGCAGAGCATGGACGCGCTCTCCTCCATGGCCACGATTTGCGGCTACAAGGCGGTGCTCCTCGCCGCCGACACTCTGCCCCGCATCTTCCCCATGCTGACCACCGCCGCGGGCACCATCACCCCCGCCCGCGTTCTGGTCATCGGCGCCGGCGTTGCCGGATTGCAGGCCATCGCCACCGCTCGCCGTCTCGGCGCCGTGGCCTCCGCCTACGATCTGCGCCCCGCCGCCAAAGAGCAGGTGCAGAGCCTCGGCGGGCGCTTCGTCGAGCTGCCCATCGAAGCCAAGGACGCCCAGGACGCGCGCGGCTATGCGCGCGCTCAGGACGAAAGCTTTTACAACCGCCAGCGCGAGCTGCTCGGCCGCGTGGTTAGCGAGAGCGACGTGGTCATCACCGCGGCGGTCATCCCCGGCAAGAAATCTCCGGTGCTGGTGACCGAAGCGATGGTCAAGGGCATGGCTCCCGGCTCGGTGATTCTCGATCTGGCCGCGGAACGCGGCGGCAACTGCGAGCTGACCGTGCCCGGCGAAATCGCCGTGCGCTACGGCGTCACTATCATTGGCCGGATCAACATGGCCAGTGGCGTCCCCTACCATGCCAGCCAGATGTACGCGCGCAACGTCAGCGCCTTCCTGCTGCACCTGGTCAAGGACGGCAAGCTGCAGCTCAACCTGCAAGACGAGATCGTCCGCGAAACGCTGCTGACTCGCGGCGGGGAAGTGGTCAACGCGCGCGTGCGCGAATCCTATGCCCTGCCCGCGCTGGCTCCGCAGGGAGCCGTGTAGCGCGGCCAGGCCCCGGGAATCGAAGTGGCGGAGCGTGCTCCGCAGGAGGATGGATGTCGTCGAATCTCATTGACGGGCTTTTCGTGTTCATGCTGGCGGGTTTCATCGGATTCGAAATTATCCGGCGCATCTCCCCGCTGCTGCACACCCCACTGATGTCGCTCACCAACGCCCTGGACGCCATCGCCGTCGTCGGCGCCATCGTCCTCGTCGGCGAGCACAAATCCACCTTTTCCACCGTGCTCGGCACCATCGCCATCGTCGCCGCCACCAGCAACATCGTCGGCGGCTTCCTGATTACCGACCGCATGCTGCGCATGTTCAAGACCAGCCGCCCGGACAAGCCCTGAACCGACCATGATCAACCTTCCCGCAACCACGCACATCATCGAAGCCATCTACCTTATCGCCAGCATCCTTTTCATCCTCTCTCTCAAGTGGATGATTTCGCCGGCCACCGCTCGCCGCGGCATCCGCGCCGGCGAAATCGGCATGCTCCTGGCCATCGGCGGCACGCTCCTGCACCACGGCATCGTGGACTACAAGTGGATCGCCATCGCTCTCGTGCTTGGCACGATCATCGGCATCCCCCTCGGCAAGGTGCACATGACCGCCGTGCCGCAGCGAACCGCCCTCAGCCACGCCTTCGGTGCCCTTTGCGTCACCTTGGTCGGAACGGCGGAGTTCTATCTTCGCTCGCCCGAAGTCCCGCGCTTCATGATGTCCGTGCTCTCCCTGGAAGTGATTCTCGGCGCGCTCACCTTCACGGGCAGCCTGATGGCCGCTGGCAAGCTGCAGGAGCTCCTGCCGCAGCGACCCATCACCTACAAGGGACAGAATCTCGTCAACCTTTCCTTTCTCGCCGTCTCCATCGGCCTTGCCGCCTATCTCGTGCTGCACCCCGGCGCGAAGCAGTTCTTCCCGTTCATGGTCGGCATTCCCCTGGTCTTCGGCGTGCTCATGATCATCCCCATCGGCGGCGCGGACATGCCCACGGTCATCTCGCTCTTGAACTCCTACGCCGGACTTTCCGCCGCGGCTATGGGCTTCGTCCTGAACAGCAAGCTGCTGATCATCGCCGGCGCGCTGGACGGCTCTTCCGGATTCATCCTCTCGGTCATCATGTCCAAGGCTATGAACCGCTCCTTCACCAACGTGCTTTTCGGAGCCTTCGGGCAGGTGCAGCCGGCCGCCGCGGTCGGGGCGGAAGAGAAGACCGTGCGCAGCGCCACCGCCGAGGAAGCAGCGCAGATTCTGGCCGCCGCCAACAAGGTCGTGATCGTGCCGGGCTACGGCATGGCCGTGGCCCAGGCGCAGCACAAAGTTCGCGAGCTTTACGACGCCCTCACCAAGCGCGGCGTGGACGTAAAGTTCGCCATCCACCCCGTGGCCGGCCGCATGCCCGGACACATGAACGTCCTGCTCGCCGAAGCGGACATCCCCTACGACAAGCTGCTGGATATGGACGAGATCAACTCCGATTTTCCGCAGACCGACGTGGCCCTGGTGATTGGCGCTAACGACGTCACCAATCCCGCGGCGCGCACCGACGCCTCCAGCCCCATCTTCGGCATGCCCATCCTGGACGTGGACAAGGCCCGCACCGTGATGGTCATCAAGCGGAGCATGAGCCCGGGCTTCGCCGGCATTGACAACCCGCTCTACTATCTCGACCGCACTCTGATGCTCTTCGGCGACGCCAAAGCCTTCGTCGGCAGCATCGTCCGCGAACTCGCCGGTGGCAGCTCCCACGGCTAGCGGAAAAACTCTTTTTTCTATCGATTTTGTAGGTGCCGGGCGGAATTCATCCCGACCTGGTCGGGAGCCCGGCTTTTTGTCTTCGATGCTTTGCCCGCCTGCGGGCAGCCGCTTCACCTGTTTTTAAGCCCTTTTTCCACAGCCTCAGCCGGCGGGCAAGAGCAGCTTCTCAGGGTGCGGCGAGGCTGCGCCGCAGCGCCGCGCGCCGCGCCTGCAGCCAGTCGCGCCAGCGCGGCAGCCCCTCCCCGGTCAGCGAGGAAACTTCCAGGATCTCCATCCCCGGATGCACGCGCTGCGCGTTCGCTCGCGCCTGGTGCAGGTCGAAGGGCACGTGGGGCAGTAGATCCACTTTGTTCAGGATCAGCAACTCCGAGCGGAAGAACATCGCCGGATACTTCAGCGGCTTGTCTTCGCCCTCGGCCACGCTCAGCACTACCACCTTGGCCGCTTCGCCCAGGTCGTAATTCGACGGACACACCAGGTTACCCACGTTTTCGATCAGCAGCAGGTCGAGATCCTCGAGATTCCACGCCGCCAGCGCCTTTTCGATCATCCGCGCATCGAGATGGCAGGTGCCGCCGGTGGTGATCTGCTGCACCGGAAATCCTGCGCGCGCCAGGCGCACCGCGTCGTTGTCTGTCTGGATATCGCCGGTCAGCACCGCCACCCGCTCGCCCGGCGCAAACGATTCCAGCGTGCGCTCCAGCAGGCTGGTCTTGCCTGCCCCCGGCGAGCTCACCAGGTTCAGGCACAGAATTCCATGCTCCTGGAAGCGCGCGCGCAGCTCCGCGGCGATGCGATCGTTCTCCTTGAGGATTTTCCCTTCCATGGGCACGAGGTTCATGCGTCCTCCATCTCCAGGTAGGCCAGCTCCAGCTCGTCGCCGCCGGCGAAGCGTGTCTCCACGGAGCCACAAGCCGGACAGGTGATTTCGAAATCGGCCACCGTGAAATTGTGCCGGCAGCGCGGGCACTCGTTGCGCTGCGGGACGCGCTCGATTTCCAGGGCGCAGCGCTCCAGGTCGGTCTCCTTCACCAGCGCTTCGTAGCAGAAGGCGAGCGAGTCGGCGTCCACCCCGGCCAGATCCCCGATGCGCACCACGATCTTGGCCAGGCGCATTCCCGGACGCTTTTCCGCCTCCGTGCGCGCGGCTTCCAGGACCGAGCTGGCAATCGCGAGTTCGTGCATGGCTTCAACAGATGCGCGGCAGTTGATCTCCCGCGAGCATATCCACGATGCGCGTGGTGCCCAGCCGCGAGCGCAGCAGCACCCGCCCGGGCGGCCCGTCCGTCACCGTGCCGATGATTTGCGCCTCGCGCCCCAGCGCGTGCCCGCGCATCGCCTCCAGAATGTTCTCCGCCGCCGCCGCGTCCACGACGGCCACCAGCTTGCCTTCGTTCGCCACGTACAGCGGGTCCAGCCCCAGCATCTCGCAGGCTCCGCGCACCGCGTCGCGCACCGCGATCGTCCGCTCCTCCAGCAGCATCCCCGCGCGCGACTGCGCCGCGATCTCGTTGCACGTGCTGGAAAGCCCGCCGCGCGTCGGGTCGCGCAGGCAGCGGATCGCCGGCGCATACGCCAGCATCGCCGCCACCAGTTTGTGCAGCGGCGCGCTGTCGCTCTCCAGCGCGCCCTCGAACTCGATCCCCTCGCGCTGCGCCAGAATGGCGATGCCGTGGTCTCCGATCGGCCCGCTCAAGATCACCCGGTCGCCCGGCCGCGCCTGGTCCGCGGAAAGCTTCACGCCCTCCGGCACCACTCCGATCCCCGAGGTGTTTACGAACATCCCGTCGCAGCTCCCTTTTTCCACCACTTTCGTGTCGCCCGTCACGATCTCCACGCCCGCGGCCCGCGCCGCTTCCCGGCAGGACCACACCACCCGCCGCAGCGTCTCCAGCGGCAGCCCTTCCTCCAGAATGAAGGCCATGCTCAGGCACAGCGGCTGCGCGCCGCCCATCGCCAGATCGTTCACCGTACCGTTCACCGCCAGCGAGCCGATGTCCCCGCCCGGGAAAAACAGCGGCTTCACCACAAACGAATCGGTGGTGAAGGCCAGGCGCGAGCCGTTCACCCGCACCACCGCCTGATCGTCCATGCGCAGCAAGGTTTCATTTCCAAAGGCGGGCAGAATCAGCTGGCGCAGCAAATCCGCGCTGAGTTTTCCGCCGCTGCCATGGCCCAGCAGGATGCGCTCGCCCGCCGGCAGTGGCAGGGGACAGGAGAATCCGTTCGCCGTGGGACTTTTCTCGGCCATGAGGTCCGCTCAGCTTGCCACCCGGTGCCGCCGGTAATGATAGTAGGCCGCGCAGGCGCCCTCCGCGGAAACCATCGGCGCGCCCAGCGGCTTTTCCGGCGTGCAACGCGTGCCAAATGCCGGGCAGTCGGTCGGCTTGCGGATGCCTTGCAACACCAGCGCGCTGATGCATTCCGCCGGCTCTTCCACGTGCACGTCGGAGATGCCAAAGCGCTTGTCCGCATCGTGCGCCGCAAACTCTGCGCGCAGCCGCAGCCCGCTCTGCGGGATAATGCCGATGCCGCGCCACTTCTGGTCGCCCACCTCGAAGACCCGCTCGACCATCTCCTGCGCCGGCACGTTCCCCGCGCGCGTGACCGACCGCGCGTACTGATTTTCGACCCGGGCCTCGCCCTGCTCCAGTTGCGTCACCAGCAGCAGCGTGGCCTCCAGCAGGTCCACCGGCTCGAACCCGCCCACCACGATGGGTACGCGGAAGTCCCGCGCCAGTTCCTCATACTGCCGGTAGCCCATCACCGTGCACACGTGCCCCGGCGCGATGAAGCCCTGCACGCGGTTACCCGGCGAATTCAGCAGCAAGCGCACCGCCGGCGGCACTAGCACGTGCGACACCAGCATGGAAAAATTCTCCAGCCCTTCGCGCTGCGCCTGCCACACCGTCATAGCGTTGGGCGGCGCCGTCGTCTCGAAACCGATCGCCAGGAACACCACCTGGCGTTCGGGGTTGCCCCGCGCGATCTTCAGCGCCTCCAGCGGTGAATAGACGATGCGCACGTCGCCGCCGGCAGCCTTCACCTGGAACAGGTCGGTCTGCGATCCCGGCACGCGCAGCATGTCTCCGTAAGACACCAGCGTCACCCCGGGCCGCGACGCCAGATCGATGGCCTTGTCGATTGTCTCCAGCGGCGTCACGCACACCGGGCAGCCCGGCCCGTGCACGTACTCCACGCCCTGCGGCAGCAGATCGTCGATGCCGTACTTCATGATCGTGTGCGTCTGCCCGCCGCAGATCTCCATCAGCACCCAGGGCTGCGTCACACGCTCGCGGATGCGCTCCGCCAGGCCCAGCGCGATGCGCTCGTCGCGGTATTCGTCGAGATATTTCATGACGCCCCGCCCGGCGATTCTTCCGGCGGCAGTTCACCTGCGAGCAGGCCCATCTCGTTCAATAGCGCGTAGGTGCGCTCGGCCTCTTCGCGGTCCACCTGGCTGATGGCGAAGCCCACGTGCACCATGACGTAATCCCCGGACTGCGCTTCGGGGACGTAGTCCAGGCACACCGCGCGCACGATGCCGCCAAATTCCACGCGGCCCGCGCGCACACCATTGTCTTCGGAAATAGCGAGGATTTTGCCAGGTATAGCGAGACACATAAGAGCGTGCCCCCTGCCCGGATTCTACACCGCAGACCGGGCCGTGGGGCAGGGAAGTCTTAAGTTATGTCGACCGCTTCGCGGTCGCAGAGTACGTCGTCCGGAGCGAGTACCGATTCGGTACCGGTTCCCCGGGTTATGGGAATCACTGTTGCCCAGCGCGCCAGTTCGTTCCCCGCCGCTTCCACCAGCAGCGGCAGCGCCCGGGCCACCACCGGGGAGAGCTCCGCGCCCAGCCTGGTCGTGGCTGGCTGGATGCCCAGCAACACCACCTCCGGCGGCTCCTCTCCCAGCATGCGCAGCGCCATCAGCAGGTCCGGCAGCGCCATCTCATGCGCGCTGCCGTTGCCCGGCAGGCTGCGCAGTTCCTCGCCAGCCACGCGGATCACCGCTCCCGCCGTGGCGCCCACATCCACGGCATCGAGCACCAGCAGCCGCCGCACACCCAGAAGATACGGCAGCAGCTCCAGCCCCTTCGTACCGCCTTCCAGAAACTCCACCTGCGCGCACCCTCCCAGCTTCGCTTCCAGCTGCTGCTGCGCGCAGACGCCTGCGCCGTCATCGGACTGGATCAGGCTGCCCAGCCCCAGCACCAGCGTGCGGTCGCTGCCTTCTCCTGGAAAACACATCGTCTCGCGCATCATTTCACTTCGTTTTGTCCGAGTTCTTCCAGCTCCGTCTCGGGCATGAATTTGTAGCCGGTGAAGATGCTCTCGATCAGCCCGTTGCGCTCCTCCCAGGAAACCAGAACGGCGCTGTACACATGGTGGATCACGAACGTGAAGAACCCGAACATAACGCAGAAATGCGTGAGGCGCAGGTATTGGATGTCAATCAGCCGCGGTAGCCACCCGATCAGCGCCGTCAGCAGAGGACTGCTCAGCGTCATGCTGTAGAGCGCCAGCCCGGTCAGAATTTCCACGAACATCAGGAAGAACATGAACATATAGGTGACCGCGGCGAGGGCATTGTGGCCGATGACGTGAACCAAGTCCCGGCGCAAGAAGCTGTAGTAGCTCACCATGTGGCCGATACCCTGCCACTGTTTCCTCTTCAGCGGCAGGAACGCGCTCCAGCGCGACCATTTGTTTCCGTGGAGAAACCAGTACATGCGCAGGAGAAACGCGCCAACGAACACAGAGGCCGTTGTCAGGTGGATGAAGCGCATCGTCCCCATCAGATACGCGTTTTCCCCCCGGCTGATGATGAACGGATTGTGCATGTAGTAGCCGGTGAAGGAGAGCACGGCTATGCAAAGCACGGCCACCCAGTGCGAGATGCGCACCGGCAGTTGCCACACATACAGACGCACCGACTTGCGGGTCGGATCCACCGTCCGGGCCTCGGCCCAGGAATGAACGGGGATGAAACTCATGGTCGGCCTCCTTCTTTGCCGGGCCTCTCCGGCCCCCGGCGGGCCTCAGCGGGCCAGAACTTCCGCATAGCGCTTCCCGCGCGCGTCGGTGACGTGCACCGCGCAGGCCAGGCACGGGTCAAAGGAATGGATCGTGCGCAGCAGCTCCACCGGCCGCTCCGGGTCGGCCACCGGCGTCTTCAGCAGCGCCGCCTCGTAGGCTCCGCGCTGCCCCTTGGCGTCGCGCGGCCCCGCGTTCCACGTGCTCGGCACCACGCACTGGTAGTTCTTGATCTTGCGGTCCTCGATCTCCACCCAGTGGCCCAGCGCCCCGCGCGGCGCTTCGTGGAAGCCCCAGCCCCGCGCGTTCTTCGGCCATATCGCCGGGTCCCAGCGCTCGCCGTTGTGCACCCGCAGGTTGCCATGCATCAGGTTGCGGTCCAGCTCATCGATCCACTTGGGCAGCTCGCGCGTTAGCAGTTGCGTCTCGATGGCCCGCGCCGCGATCCGCCCCAGTGTGGAAAAGAGCGCCGTGGCCGGCGCGTTCAGCTTGGCCAGCACCCCGTTCACCAGCTCGCGCACTTGTGCGTGCCCCGCCGCATACGCCACCAGCATCCGCGACAACGGCCCCACCTCCATCGCCTGGTCCTGGTAGCGCGGCGCCTTCAGCCAGGAATATTTCTCCGCCACGTTTAGCTGCTCATAGGGCGGCTTCGGCCCCGTGTAGTTCGGCCGGGTCTCGCCCTCGGCGGGATGCTTCGCGGCGTCGTTCCCGCCCGTGTAGTCGTACCAGGAATGCGTCACGTACTCGCTGACGTTCTTGGGGTCCATCGGATGCACCGTGGACAGGTCGCGGTTCAGGATCACCCCGCGCGGCAGGAAGAAGCTCTGGTCGTCCTTCACCCCGTGCATCGGATATTCCCCGTACGCCAGGAAATTCCCCAGTCCTTCTCCGTAGTGGAACCAGTCGCGGTAGAAACCCGCCACCGCCAGCACGTCCGGGATGTACACCTGCTCCACAAACGCCTGCGCGGCCTTGGCCGCCTCGCGCACGAACTCGATCCGCTCCGGGTTGATCGGCGCGTGCGGCTCGTTGGGATCCATGGCCGTGGACATTCCGCCCACCAGGTAGGTCTGCAGGTGCGGGTTCTTCCCGCCCAGCACCGCATGAATGCGGATGAACTCCCGCTGGAACTCCAGCGCCTCGATGTAGTGCGCCACCGCCAGCAGGTTCGCTTCCGGCGGCAGCTTGTAGGCCGGATGGCCCCAGTAGCCGCTCGAAAACAGGCTCAGCTGTTTGCTGGCCACCAGCGCCTTCACCCGGTCCTGGATCATCTTGAAGTACACCCGGCTGGATTTTGGCCATGCCGAGATCGATTCCGCAAGCTGCGACGTCTTTCCCGGGTCGGCCTTCAGCGCCAGCGTCACGTCCACCCAGTCCAGCGCGTGCAGGTGGTAGAAGTGGATGACGTGGTCCTGGATGGTCTGCGTCGAGCCGATGATGTTGCGGATCAGCCGCGCATTGTCCGGCACCTCGATCCCCAGCGCGTCCTCCACCGCGCGCACGCTGGTCAGCGCGTGCACCGTCGTGCACACTCCGCAGATGCGCTGCGTCCAGATCCACGCCTCGCGCGGGTCGCGCCCTTGCAGGATCAGCTCGATCCCGCGGAACATCGTTCCCGAGCTCCAGGCATCCGCCACGGCGCCGCCCTCGACCTGCGCCTCGATTCGCAGATGCCCCTCGATCCGCGTTACCGGGTCAATTACGATGCGTGCCATGTACGCCTCCTAAGGTTTGCCTGAGGTGGTTTTCTCGCTGGAAGGTGTTTCCGGCGGCGGAGCCGCGGAGCCCCGTCTGCGGTCGCGCACAGCGCTGGCGATCCCGTGCACGATCGTTGCCCCCGCCACGGCCCCCGTCAGCACCAGCCCGATCTCCCCGGCGGTGACGTCCACGCCGAATCCCGGCACGCTCGGCAGCCGCTCGTAGAACGGCGACTTGGTGTCCCAGAAGCGCGGCGAAGCGCACGCCAGGCAGCCGTGCCCGGCCTTTACCGGCCAGCTGGTCTGGTCGTTCCAGCGCGCGTTCGGGCAATTGAAGGTGCCCACTGGCCCCTTGCAACCCATCTTGTACAGGCACCAGCCCTTGCGATGTCCCTCGTCGCCCCACTCTTCCACGTAGCGCCCTGCGTCATAGTGCGCGCGCCGCTCGCACTGGTCGTGGATCAGGCGCCCATACGCAAACAGCGGCCGGTGATACTGATCCATCGCCGGCAGCTCCCCGAACGTCAGGTAATGCACCAGCACCGCAGCGGTGTTCGCCGGATTCTGCGGGCACCCCGGCATGTTGATCTGCGTCAGCCCCGGCACCGCCTCATGCAGCCCTACTGCGCCCGTCGGATTCGGATGCGCCGCCACTAGCCCGCCGTCCCACGCGCAGGCCCCCACGGCGATCGTCGCCGCTGCGCTCCGGCATACCTCCGTCGCGATGTCCAGCGCCGTGCGCCCGCCCACGCAGCAGTACACCCCGCCGTCGCCCTTGGGGATCGCTCCCTCCACCACCACCAGATATTTGCCCTTCTCTTCCTTCACCACGCGCTGCAACGCCGCTTCGGCCTGCTTGCCCGCTCCGGCCATGATGATTTCGTGATATTCCCAGGAGAGCAGGTCCAGCACTATTTCCAGCACCGTCGGCGCGCCCGACCGCAGGATGGACTCCGAGTTTCCCGCGCAATCCTGGAACTGCAGCCACACCAGCACCGGCTTGCGCGCCTTGCCCAGCGCATCCGCCACCTGCGCCACGTAGCGCGGCGGCAGCGCCAGCGTCGCTACCATCGCGCCGCAGAATTCCAGAAACTTCCGGCGCGACACTCCGCGCTGTTTCAGTTGCTTGGCCAGCGTTTGTCCGCTCGGCAACATAGGTCACCTCTGCAGGCTGGATCTCTTGCGGGGCCCGGTGCGGAGTGGCCGAATCGTACCCGCACTTTCCCGGGAATGGGGGAGGCATAACAGGAAGCCATTAGAAGATACTGTGACGGCTGTCACTCAGGGTGTAGAATCCTGACAGTATCTCGGGTGGGCCGCCCCCCGTACTGTAACCTTCAGCGGCCGGCGTTCAGTCGGAGGGAGTTGTTCCGGTGCCCATCCGTACCTTATCTACCGAGCATTGTGGGGCGTGCCAGCTAAAGTCCAACGCCTTCTTCTGTGACCTGCCCAAAGCCACCATGGACGATTTCGAGTCCATCAAGCGCTCCGCGGCCTATCCCGCCCATTCGCTGCTCTTCATGGAGGGTGAAGCGCCCCGCGGCATCTTCCTCCTCTGCCAGGGCCGCGCCAAGCTGTACATGACCTCCTCGCAGGGCAAGATGCTCCTGCTGCGCTTCGCCGACGGCGGCGAAGTCCTCGGCCTGCACGCTGCGCTCTCCAACCGCCCCTACGATGCCACGGCGGAAGTCCTGGAGCCCGCCCAGGTGGCCTTCGTCCCCCAGGCCGAATTCCTCCGCTTCCTCGAGCGCCACGCCGATGCCTGCCTGAAAGCCGCCCGCCAGTTGAGCGACCGCTGCCAGGACGCCTTCGACCAGATGCGCTCCATCGGCCTGGCCCATACCGCCGCGGAAAAGCTCGCCCGCCTGCTCCTGGAATGGTCCAGCGAGGGCCACGAGACCCCCCAGGGCATCCGCGTAGAAATCCACATCACCCAGGAAGAGATCGCCCAGCTCATCGGCTCCTCCCGGGAAACCGTCAATCGCCTCTTCAGCAAATTCGGCAGCGAAAGCCTCATCACCCTCCACGGTTCCACGCTGCTGGTGCACAATCCCACGGCCCTGGCCAGCCTCGTCAACACCTAGCTGGATTGCCGGTGGCGCGTAAGATCGCTCCTATTTGAAGGCCTCGCCATTGCTCCGTGCCCGAACGGTAGGAAACCTTACGCCTTTGTCTGGTGGTGGATGTTGACCGCTTCGCGGTCACGGAAGCAATTGATTTCAAAGAACCTCCGCCGGCCTACAGGAGAATCACGGCGATCGCCACCCTACCTCGAAATCGGCGTTGCATGGATGTGTTAAATACCTTGTAGTCCTGCATCAGGCGTGTCCTAGCTTGCCTTCTGGCCCGCAGAGTCCATTCTGTAGCCGCTCTGCTCCTTCTCCCGGAAGTAGGCATTCGCTACATATTGAGAAAGCATTCGCTGGGAGTTAAAGAAGGAGCCATTCAGCGCAATGGTTGAACGCATGATTTCTGCAAAATGTGAAGGACGCCCATAGAACGTCGGCAAGATCGTCTGCTCGAGTTTGTCGTAGAGCGAGGCGGCTTCCGCAGAAGAATCTTCGTAGAGCTCATCGTCCGTGCCTATCGCCCATCCCGTGGCTCCTTCTGCATGTCCCTCGATCCACCAACCGTCCAATACACTCAAGCTGGGCACGCCGTTTAGGGCGGCTTTCATGCCGCTTGTGCCGGAAGCTTCCTGTGGTTTACGAGGGGTGTTCAGCCAGAGGTCCACACCGCTCGTGATGAGCTGCGCCCATCGCATGTCGTAGTCTTGGACGTAGACAAAGCGGATGGCGTCTTTCAGATATCCGGCCATCTCCATTACATGCCGGATCATTTCTTTGCTGCTTGCATCCTGAGGATGGGCTTTCCCGCCGAACACGATCTGCAAAGGGCCATACTCCTTGGACATGCGCCGCAAACGAGCCCCATTGGCGAGCAATAGTTCCGGGCGCTTATATATTGCCGCGCGCCGGGCAAAACCGATGGTGAATGCCTTCTCCTCCATCTCGACATGCGTCTTGCTCTGTATCTCTTGCAGCAAAGCACGTTTGGCGGAAGCATGCGCCTGGCGGATTTCATCGAGAGAGATTCCCCGAACGTAGCGGAGGTACAAATTGTCCCGCCGCCACTCGGGGATGTGCCGGTCGTAGAGCTCGCGGAATGCCGGCGCCGTCCAGGTGACCGCGTGCACTCCATTGGTAATGGCGCGGATGGGATACAGGGGGAACATCTCCTGGGATATCTCCCCGTGATGCATGGCCACGCCGTTGATGTAACGCGAAAACTTGAGAGCCAGATTGGTCATGTTCAACGTGCCCTCGGGACAGCACCGCGTTACTTCCAGAACCCGCATTCTCTGCGCTCCCAAGACCTGCTGCATCAGCGCTCGCGGGAATTCGTCATGGCCCGCGGGTACGGGCGTGTGCGTGGTGAAGATGCACTGGGAGCGAATGGCTTCGAGATCCTCTTCAGTGGCCGAGCCCAGTTCGGATTTACCGAGTCGCTGCTCCAGGAGACCCAGGGCGAGCAGGGCGGCATGCCCCTCATTCATGTGGTAGCTGCCGATTTGCGTGTAACCGAGTTCGCGCAGGATTCTCACACCGCCGATGCCGAGCAATGCTTCCTGGCAGAACCGGTAATGAACATCACCGCCATAGAGGTGATCGGTAAGAGTTCTGTCCCACGGCGTGTTTTCTGCCAGGTCGGAGTCGAGCAGATAGACTGGAACCTCGTGCCCTAAAATTCCCCGAATCGAGTATTTCCACCCCCGGAGATGAACCTCTCTCCCTTCGATTTCCACCGAAGCTCGTGCGCTGCTTTCCTCGAGCACCTCCTCCGGCTGCCACTGGGCATCCTCTTCGAATTGATTGCCCCGCGCATCGAGCCGCTGGCGGAAGTAGCCCCTGCGGTGTACCAGGGTTACTCCGACCATCGGCACTCCGAGGTCGGCAGCGGAGCGCAGAGTGTCCCCGGCCAAAACGCCCAAACCTCCGCTGTAGGTCGGGATCGCAGGCTCCAGCGCGATCTCCATCGAGAAATAGGCGACTTTGGACTGATTCGTTTCCGGCATGCTTCCCTCCAGGTTCGCCACTCCCACAGGTCCGCCAATCGATCTACCACTTCTTTTCTCGGGCTCCGAGTTCCTTCAGACGTTGTTTCATCTCGTTTAGGCACCGCACCTCGCACGCGTCCACTGGACGATCAAACCCCGACCGATGTTGTATCCGAATCCGCAGCGAGACGTCCGGGCGGAACTTCCGCACCGCTTCGTATTGAATGGACTGATCGTAAGGAACGATGTCGTAGCCGGAGTCCCGCCTCTCTTTGGGAATGATCCAGTCCGCGATTGCCTGCAAGGCCATTCGGACCTTGTGGCAATGCGGGCAGCCTGGCAGTGGATGTTCGACCCCAGACTCGTGGGTGCCCGCCAGCTCGAGTGTGAATCCGATTTGGCGCTTCTCTTTTTTTACGTAATAGTAGTCCGGTAGAGCCTCCCAGCAGACGCGGAAGCGCTCGACAAATTCCCGGAGAGCCTCGGGCACTCCTTCGGACGGTCCCGTGGCGATCGTCCCGTTCTCTTGCTTGCCCTTGGCCCCTCTGCCGGGGGATTCTCCTTCCGACTCAGACTTGGAATTCATAAGTTCTCCTTCCACCTACAATTGGCCGGTTCTTTGCAGTTCGGGCTTCACCTCCCCGTTCCATTTCCAGATCGCGAAGATAGGCGGATAGACCACCAGCTCCAGGATGAAGGACGTGAAGATGCCGCCGATCATCGGCGCGGCGATGCGCTTCATGACGTCCGCTCCCGCCCCGGTGGACCACAGGATGGGCACCAGCCCGAAGAACATGCAGGCCACGGTCATCACCTTCGGCCGCAGCCGTCTCACCGCGCCATGGACGATGGATTCCCGCAAGTCGTCCCAACTGCGCATCCGTCCGTTGCGCTTTGCCTCGTGGTACGCCAGATCGAGATACAACATCATGAACACCGCCGTTTCCGCGTCCACTCCCATCAGCGCGATGAGCCCGACCCACACCGCGATGCTCATGTTGTAACCGAGCAGATAGAGGAACCACACCGCTCCCACGGCGGAGAAGGGAACCGCCAGCAGAATGATGAGGGTCTTCGCCGTCGAGCGCGTGTTGAAGTACAGCAATAGGAAGACAATGAAGAGCGTGACCGGCACAACCAGCTTCAGACGCTCTTTCGCGCGCTCCATGTACTCGTACTGCCCGCTCCACACCAGCTGATACCCCGGCGGAACTTGCACTTTGTCCAAGACCGCTTTTTTTGCATCCTCCACGTAGCCGCCTATGTCCCTTCCGGTGACGTCCACGTACACGTAGCCGCTGAGCCGCCCGTTCTCGTCGCGGATCATTCCCGGCCCGGTCCGCAATCGGATGTCGGCAAGCTCCGCCATCGGTACCTGGGCTCCCGTCGGAGTCCGCACGAGCACGCGATTGAGAGCGCCGATATCGCTCCGGTAATCGCGCAGGTAGCGGACGTTGACCGGGTAGCGCTCGCGTCCTTCCACGGTGGTGGTCACGTTCTCGCCGCCCACCGAGGAGGTCAGGACCATCTCCACTTCCTCGATCGTCAAGCCATAGCGCGCGAGCGCCTCGCGCTTGATATCGAAGTCCAGGAAATATCCTCCAGTCGTCCGCTCGGCGAACACGCTCGTGGTCCCGGGAATACCCTTGATGGCCAGTTCGATCTTCTCGCCAATCTCCTGAATCTTTCCCAGGTCGGAGCCCAGGATTTTGATCCCCAGCGGCGTGCGCACTCCGGTGGTGAGCATGTCAATGCGCGCCTTGATGGGCATGGTCCACGCATTGGCGAATCCCGGGAGCTGCAGCGCTTCATTCATGCCCCCCGGGCCGTAAATCAGCTCCTGCGTCGAGATCCGGTCCGGCCAGGCGCGCCGCAAAATGCGCTGCAGCCATTCGGGCGCCCGCTCCGAATACCAGCGCGGCTTCTTGGGCCATTGCTCGCGCGGTTTGAGGACCACCACCGTTTCGGCCATGGACAAGGGAGCGGAATCGGTGGCCGTCTCGGCGCGCCCGGCTTTGCCGAAGACGCTCTCCACCTCCGGGAAGCTTCGCAGGATCTTGTCCTGGACCTGCAGGATTTTCCCGGCCTCGGTCACGGAAATTCCCGGAAGCGTCGTGGGCATGTACAGCAGGGAGCCTTCGTCGAGCGGCGGCATGAACTCCGACCCCAGCCGGAAAAAAACGGGAACCGTCAGGGCCACCACAAGAACCGCCGCGCTCACGATGGCCCATTTGTTTTCCAGCGCGAACTCCACCACCGGAAGGTAAAGACGCATCAGCGGCCGGCTGATAGGGTGCTTCTCCTCGCTGTGAATTTTGCCCACCGCGAATGTGTTGACCAGCCAGGCCAGCCAGCGCGGCCGAAACTCGAACTTCTTCTGCCGGATGACCAGCATCGAGATGGCCGGGCCCAGGGTGATGGCCAGGATGGCCGCGATGGCCATCACGAAGTTCTTGGTGAACGCCAGGGGCTTGAACAACCGGCCTTCCTGCGCTTCCAGCGTAAAAACGGGCAGAAAGGAGACGGCGATCACCAGCAGGGCGAAGAAGCTCGGGCCGCCTACTTCCTTGATCGCCATGATGATGACGCTGCGATAGTCCGTCGGCCGCCCTTCCGCTTCCCAGTGCTCCAGTTTCTTGTGGATTTGCTCGACGGAGACGACCGCCGCGTCCACCATCGCTCCGATCGCCACCGCGATCCCCCCGAGGGACATGATGTTCGCCGTGAGCCCCAGCGATTGCATGGGGATGAAGGAGAGAAGAATCGCGATGGGAATGGTCGCGATGGGAATCAGCGCGCTCGGAATGTGCCAGAGGAAAATGATGATCACGATGCTGACGATGATCAGTTCTTCCTTGAGCGTGCCCTTGAGGTTCTCAATGGACCGGTCGATCAAGTCCGACCGGTCATAGGTCGCCACGATCTTCACGCCGGGCGGAAGCGTCGGTTCCAACTCCGTTATTTTGTCGCGGACTCGCCCGATCACTTTCTCCGCGTTTTCTCCGAAACGCATGATGACCACGCCGCCCACGACCTCGCCCCGGCCGTTGTATTCGGCGATGCCCCGGCGCAGGTCCGGTCCCAGCGTGGCCGTCCCGAGATCACGAACTAGAATCGGCGTTCCCGTGGCCGGATTGCTGCCCACGACGATCTGTTCGAGGTCCGCCAGCGAGTGCACGTACCCGCGCCCGCGGACCATGTATTCGCGGCCGGAAAATTCCACCAGCCGTCCTCCCACGTCGTTGTTCCCCTTGCGCACCGCCTCCACCACGCTATCTACGGGAATCTTGTAGGCCAGCAGCTTCGTGGGATCGATGTTGATCTGGTATTGCCGGACAAAGCCCCCGATCGGCGCTACCTCCGCCACTCCCGGGACGGACTGCAGCGCATAGCGCAGATACCAGTCCTGGTAGGTCTTCATCTGGTCCAGGCTGTAGCGGCCCGTCGTATCCACCAGGGCGTACTCGTAGACCCAGCCGACCGCCGTCGCGTCTTTCGCCAGTTCCGTCTGCACTCCCTGCGGCAGCCGTGGAAGAATGCTGCTGAGGTATTCCAGCGTGCGCGAGCGCGCCCAGTAAATGTCCGTGCCCTCTTCGAACACCACGTACACATAGGAATAGCCGAAATCGGAAAATCCCCGGATGTCCTTGACCTTGGGCATGCCCAGCAGGGAGGTGATGATCGGATAGGTGACCTGATCCTCGATGATGTCCGGGCTGCGGTCCCAGCGGCTGTAAATAATCACCTGCGTGTCTGACAGATCCGGGATGGCGTCCACCTTCGTGTTCTGGAGCGCGTACCAGCCCAGCAGGACCGCGACCGCGGTGAAGAGAAAAATCAGGAATCGGTTGTTCGCGGAGAACTCGATGATCCGGTTGATCATGGCTTAAGCACGGCTTCCTTCCTCAGTTCTTCCCAGGTCAGCAGCTTTCCGCCGTTTTTCCGCACGAACGCCTGCGCATCATCGCGTTTCGCGAACGCGTAGGTGCTCGGCTCGCAGCGGTCGAAAACCAGGCTGAAGGGGCGTTTCGTCTGGTCCATCATCGTTCCCTCATGCGCATCGCAGAGGGAAACCCGGCTCCCCTCGACGTAGACCGCGGCCTCGGGCTTCATGGGCTTATCGGAAAGGTACTCTGTGACTTCCACCAGTTCTCCTGGCTTGCCAACTTGCACGTTATGCGTGATTCCGCAGCGCACGCAGCACACCGCCACGCGCTCCTTCCCCAGCAGCAGTACGGCCCGTGAATGCTCGTGAATGTGCCGCTGGCAAATTACGCAGATCTGCGGCTTGGTTTCCTGCAGCAGCCAGTAGCCTCCCGCCGCGATTGCGGCAAGAATGAGGCTGCTCAGAATCAGCGTCGCGGTCTTGGCTTTCTTGCTCATGGCGTCCTCCGCGGACTCAGTGCTGCATGCCGCCCATGGCGCTCTTGAGACGGCTTTCGGAATCAATCAGGAAGTTGCCGGAGGTCACGATCGTCTCTCCCGGTTTGAGTCCCGACAAAATGACGATCTGGTCCCCCAGGCGCGGGCCGATCCTCACCTTCCGTGGCTCGAAATATCCGTCAGCCATGGCCACGAACACCACCTGCTCCGTGCCTGAATCCAGCACTGCCTCCTGCGGCACGACCGTCTGGGTTCCGTACGCCAGGTTGAGCTGCACCTCGGCGAACATCTCCGGCTTCAATTCAAAATTGCGGTTGGGAAATGCCATGCGCACTTTCACCGTGCGCGTCACGGGGTCGACGGTCGGGTAGATGTAAACAATTTTTCCCGCATATGTTTTCCCGGGAAAATAGCTCAGCTGCATGGTGGCCGGCTGGCCCAGCTTCACATACGGCACTTCATACTCATAGATTTCCGCGTTGACCCACACCGTCGAAAAATTCGCGATCTCATAGAGCTCCGTTTCCGGCGTCACGTACGTCCGTTCATAGACTTCGCGCTTGAGCACGAAGCCGCTGGCCGGCGAGTAGATCGTCATCGTGCGCGTCACCTGCCCGCTCTCCTCCAGTCTCTTGATCTGTTCTTCGCTGATGTCCCACAGGCGCAGCCGCTCGCGCGCCGCCTGCAGCAGAGTCTCCGAGCCCTTGGAGACCTCGGTGAACGGAGAGGAACTCAGGTCTTTTTCGGCCCCGCGCGCAATCAGGTATTCCTGCTGTGTCGCCACCAGATCCGGGCTGTAGAGACTGAAGAGCGGCTCCCCTTTCCGGACCAGTTTCCCGAGGAAGTCCGCGTTGACGTGTTCCACCCAACCCGCGGTTTTCACGTGAATCCTGGCGATTTTCGTCTCATCCACCTGCACTTGCGCCACCGCGCGAATCGTGCGCGTCAGCGGCTGGCGCTGCACCACGCCCGTCCGCACGCCGGTGAGCTGTTGTTTTGTGGCCGTAATCTTCACCGTCCCGGCAGGCATGTTTTCCATCGCTTCGCCGCTGTCGGTATACATCGGAACCAGGTCCATGCCATCGGGCGCCTTCCCGGGGTGGTCGGAATGCATCGCCGGGTTCATGGCGTCGTACCAGTAAAGGATCTTCTTTTCCTGGGGTTTGCTTTGCTCTTCGGCATACATCGGAACCAGCTCCATGCCGTCCGGCGCGGTACCCGGTTTGTCCGAGCGATGAGCGGGATTCATCGAATCATACCAGTAGAGAACCTTCCGCTCGCCAGGTTTGGCGGCGGCCTCCTGGCCATGGCCGGCATGGGAGCTATGGGTTTGTGCACTCCGTTCGCCGGAGCTCGCTGCGAACCACGCGGCGAAAGTGCTGCGATACCCGTAGGCGCCGGCGGCCAGGAACGTCACGGCCGTGACGGCCATCGTGATCTTTACGAGTTGTGGTTTCATCATTCCCCTCTTACTTTGCGAGATCCAATCCGGTAATTTGTTCCAGGTTCACGAGCGCCTTTTCGTAGCTGGCCAGCTCTTCGTAATAACTGACTTCGTATTCGAGCACGGATGTGAAATTGTTGATGAGGCTCTCAAAATCGAGAGCGCCGGTCTGGTAGGCCGCCAGTGAGGACTCCAAAGCCAGCGCCGATTGGGGTACGAGCCCCCTGGTGTACAAGGTCAGCAACTCGTCGGACGCCTTTGCCTGCAGGTATTGTTCCTTCACCTGGAAGAGCAGGGCCGTGCGGATGGACTCCCGGCTTTGCTTGGAGCTTTCCAGCGCAAAGCCTGCTTCGCGAACCCCTTCCCGCTGTTTTTTTCTGTAGAAGATGGGAATGTTGATGCCCACATTGAAGCCTTGCATGTCCGGCATGCCGGGCCGCTGTTGGTAGTCGTAGCCGGCGCGGAAATCAGGGTAGTAAGCCTTTTGTGCCAGGTTCACGGCGTACTGGTCTTGTTCGATCAGCTGTTCCTGGCGGCGCATCTCGGGAGAGTTTGCGACACCCTTCTCAATCAATTCGTCCAGCGAATAGGTGAGCGCGGACTTTTCGACCGGTGCGAGCTGTCCCACCGGAGTCTCAGGAGAACGCAACAGCAGGGTGTTGAGTTGCGCGGCCAGAGTGCGGCGCCGTTGATTTAGAAGAGTGAGCGTGCGGAGAATCCGGCTCACTTCCAGTTGCGCGCGAATCACGTCCTGCTGCAGCCCCTTGCCGACCTTGTATTTTTCCACCGCGACGCGGGCCAGCTTGTCCAACAGGTCCTTGTTCTTCTGCGTGATCGCCAGCGCTTGATCGACCGCCCAAAGTTCGTAATAGGCGGACTTCACTTCCGCGCGAATTTGGCGGCGCGTCGCCTCCAGATTCCAGCGCTCCGCCTCGACGTCCTTTTCAGCGATTTGTCCCCGCAGCTGGAGCTTCCCGGGATAGGGGAATTCCTGCATCGCGCTGATCCCGCGGTAACTCGAAGGATCCATGCGCTGCACGCTGAACGGGCGGATGTTTCCCATCCAGCCGACACTCACCGTCGGATCGGGCAGAGATTTGACCTGCGGAACACGCGCGCGTTTCGCTTCGATCGTCTGCTCTTCCGCTTTGATGGCGGGATGCACACGCTCGGCCTCGTTGATGAGGTCCGCGAGTTGAATGGGATCGGCAGTGGCGAGTGTCGCCGCTGCGGCGTTTCGTTCCTCCCGGGCTTCCGGCGGAGCCGTCTTCGCGCCTTCCCCGGGGGGCGCCTGGGCCGCCTGGGGCGCGGCCCGCAACCCGCCGGGCGCCACCGCCAAGAACAACAGCCACACCCCCGGCCACATTTTTTTCCGCCAGGCCTCCGGCCGGTACCTCAATCGAGAATTCATGCGCACTCCTCCGTTTCCATGAAAGTTCATGCGCGCACACCTGTGCGCACGCGGAAAAACGGGGGAGCCGAATCAGATTCTTAGAACGGAGATGCTTCCCGGAGGACTACTTCGAGGTAAGAACAGTTCGGCACGCTGCGCCATCACCGCCGCGCCTGCCGCATGGAAATCGGCTGCCACCGGCACTGCCGCCGGGCTCGTTTGCTCGGGCTCCGTCTGCGTTTTCGCGTTGTCCGCTAAATAAGGATGCTCGTCCGCGGAGACCGTGCAGCAGGATGCAGAGAAAAACGATACCGCCGGCCCGCTGTTGTCCTCCATCTCCTGCATGCAGGACTTCTTCGCTTCCGCAGGGGATGGCTGCGCCAGGCAGCAGGAGAGCAGCGGCCCTGTTACCAGGGCCAGCAGGATGACCAACGCCGTAAATCGCGCGCTACTTCTCATCTGCGTTCAGCCTACTCCTCTCTCCCATGGGACGCAAGGGAGTGTGACTTGTCGCGCTACACCGCCGGCCGCTGGGCCCACCCTGCGGCCGCGGAATGCCGGCCCCAAGATAGTCCCTTGCTACTCTGCGAGTATTCTTCCAAAATAAAGAATTATAGTTCGCGTTTTCGATGCGTCGCGCAATCGCCGCTCCACTCGGGGGGAACTGCACGGAACGATGAAAGATCTGACCGAAATCGAAACCTCTTTGCGCTCCATCGCTTACTTCTCCATGGAGATCGCCCTGGAGAACTCCATGCCCAGCTACAGCGGCGGCCTGGGCGTTCTCGCCGGCGACACTATCCGCGCTGCCGCGGACATGAAAGTCCCCATGGTCGCGGTCTCTCTCCTCTATCGCAAAGGCTATTTCGCCCAGCGCCTGGAAGCCGACGGGACCCAGGTGGAAGAGCCCGTGGAGTGGCGCGTCGAGGACTTTTTGCACGAGCAAGGGGCCCGCACCAAGGTCATCATCGAAGGCCGGCCCGTCCACCTCCGCTCCTGGCGTTATCCCGTCTGCGGCGTCACCGGTTACGAGATCCCCGTCTATTTCCTCGACGCCGATCTCCCCGAAAACGACCCCTCCGACCGCATGCTCACCGGTTCGCTCTACGGCGGCGACCGCTACTACCGCCTGTGCCAGGAGGTCCTCCTGGGCATCGGCGGCGTGCGCATGCTCCACGCACTCGGCTATACCGGCCTCACCCGCTACCACATGAACGAAGGCCACGCCGCACTGCTTTCCATCCAGCTCCTTAACGAGGAGGCCCGCAAAGCCGGCCGCCGTACCATCCGCGGCGAGGATATCGCCAAGGTCCGCCGCAAGTGTCTCTTCACCACCCACACTCCGGTTCCCGCCGGCCACGACAGATTCCCCATGGAGATGGTCAGCCGCGTCTTCGGCCACCGCCTCGATCTCCTGGACCTCCAGGACGTCTTCTGTGCGGAGCTCCTCAACAACGTCCTCCAGGAAGAGCGCAAATTCTCCAACATGGACCAGGCCGTCCTCGCCGGCACCTCTCTCAACATGACCTATTTGGCCCTGCACCTCAGCGCCTACGTCAACGGCGTCGCCAAGCTCCACGGCGAAACCTCCCGCAAGATGTTCTCCGACCTGCGCATTGAAGCCATCACCAACGGCATCCACGCCGCCACCTGGGCTGCTCCTTCCTTCCAGCGCCTCTTCGACCAGCACATCCCCGGCTGGCGCGAGGACAATTTCAACCTCCGCGCCGCTCTCGGCCTCCCGCCCGCGGAAGTCTGGCTTGCCCACCTCGCCGCTAAGCAGCGCCTCTTCAAGGTGGTCCACCAGCGCTCCGGTTTGACCCTCGATCCCGAGATCTTCACCATCGGTTTTGCCCGCCGCGCCACGGGCTACAAGCGTGCCGACCTGATCCTCTCCGACCTCGAGCGCCTCAAGGACATTGCCGTCAAGGCTGGCCCCTTTCAGCTCGTCTTCGCCGGCAAGGCCCATCCCCACGACGCTGGCGGCAAGGAGATCATCCGCCGCATCTTCCGCGCCAAAAAGGCTCTGGGCCGTCAAGTGCGCACCGTCTATCTCGACGAATACAACATGGACCTCGGCGGCAAGATCACTTCCGGCGTCGACCTCTGGCTCAACACCCCGCAGTATCCCCTCGAGGCTTCCGGCACCTCCGGCATGAAGGCCGCGCTGAACGGCGTGCCCAGCCTCAGCGTTCTGGACGGCTGGTGGGTCGAAGGGCACATCGAGGGCGTGACCGGCTGGTCCGTCGGTGACGCTTCCTACACCGGGGCGAAGTCCGAGCGCAAGTGTGAAGCCGAATCCATCTATCAGAAATTGGAGCAGGGAATCCTTCCGCTCTACTATCTCCAGCGGGACCGCTATCTCTCCATCATGCAGCACGCCATCGCCCTCAACGGTTCCTTCTTTCACACCCAGCGCATGCTCCAGCAGTACGTCACCCACGGCTATTTCCGCTGAGATGCTGCACCCAGGGGTGACGATCGGAGCTTCCGGCCCTGCCGGAAAGGATCTCAACTGTTGGTGTCTGTAATACCTAGCGGGGAGGCTCCCACGCCACGGAATGCAACGTTCGGCTTTTGCGGCATTCCGCTCAGGGAGCGTCCGCCGGCTGCGGGATCTTCTTTTCCCCGCGTAATTCCGCTTCCATGTCCACGATGTTGCTCTTCGCGAAGTCCTCGAAATATCCCCACGCCCCGTAGCGCTCTTTCAGCTGCGGAAGGACCGCATCCACGACGGCCGCGCCTTTCTTTTCCTGCCGCAGCTCGGCAGCCACCATCTGCCGCAGCCCTTCGATGTATTGCGCGAAGCCCGCCACATCTCCCGCGTTGCCCACGTCCCCGTGGCCCGGCACAAACGTCGCCGAAGGGTGGGCGCTGCCCAGCTTCGCCAGCGTCTCCAGCCACTTGCCGGCCGATGCGTCGATCAGGTTCGGCAGCATCTTGCGCCAGAAGAGATCTCCGCAGAAGACCACCTGCGCGTCCGGAATTTCCACCACCGAATCGCCGCCCGTGTGCCCCGGGTAATAGCGCACGACAATCCGCCGCGCCCCGAGATACAGTTCCACGCTGCCGCCGTCGTACACCGCCTCCGGCGCTGTCAGCCCTTCCACCAGCGCCTTCTGCTCGGGCTTGATCTCCTTGCCGAAAAACTTCCGGTTCTCCGTGTGGATCCACGTGCGCACGTTGCGCTGCGCGAAGATCACCGCCCCGGCCTCCGCGAAGACGCCGTTCCCCGCCACGTGATCCAGATGGTAGTGCGTATTGATGACGAACTTGACCGGCAGCTTCGTCAGCTTGCGGATTTCTGCGAGCATCTGCCGCGCTGCTGCTGCGTTCTCGAACGTGTCGATCACCGCCACGCCGTCGTCGCCGATCACGAATCCGGCGTTGGCTCCCGCATCGCCTTTGGCGTCATCAATCGCTGCCCACACGTTTTGCCCCAGCGGTTTCAGGAGGAAGGGAGAGCCGGTGGGTGCCTGGGCGCGCGCGCCGCAAGCCAGCAGGAAGAACGCGATGGTTGCAAGTTTGAGGATGCGCATGGCCGCACATGCTACTACGGCCACGCCGCCCGCGCCACTGTCACCCCGCGCGCCTCGTTTGCCCGCCGCTACACGAAGAAACCCTGCGTCCGGCACTGCCGCACGATGCCCATGCGGCCGTCCGCGCCCGATTTCTGTTTCATCCGGTAAAGATGATTTTTCACCGTCTGTTCGGAGAGGCAAAATTGGCTGGCGATCTCCTTATTCGATAGCCCCTGCGCCAGCAGCGCGATGATCTGCTGCTCGCGCCGCGTGAATCCCAGCCGCTCGTGGATGCTCGCCGAGGGCAGCGTCACCGCCTCGCGCTCGAAGTAGCGGAACAGCAGCAGGCACAACTCGTGCGAACAGGCCGCGCCCCCGTCCCGTACCCTGCGCAGACCCTCCAGCACTTCCTCGGACGAGGCATCCCGGGGCAGATACCCGTTCACTCCCGCGCGCACGCACTGCAGAAACTCCATGTCTCCTCCGCGCATGCCGATCAGCAGGATGCGCACCTCGGGAGCCCGCACCCGGATCGCGCGAATCAGCGTCAGGTCCGCCGTCAGATCCCCCCGCGAGCTCAGCACCAGAATTTCCGCCCGGGCTGCCAGCAGTTCTCCCGCCAAGTCCGCGTTCCCCGCTCCCAGTCCCACGATTTCGAATTCTTTGCGGTTGGCCAGCTTGCGCGCCAGCACTTCGCGCATCAGGCGGTTCTCCGCGGCCAGAAACAGCCGCGCGGCTTGCAGCGCTCGTAGTGTCGCAATCACCCTTCGCGCCGGGGCTTCGCGCGAGACCTTGCCTCCAAGCCGCTGTTCCTCCCGCGGAGAAGCGGATGGGATCAGCCCCGGTCGTGCGCCTGTACTCATTCGCGATAACCTCCCCTCACTGGGCCTTTCCGCCAATCGCTCCCTGCGCCCAGGGCCAAAAATTAGACCCCCAGTGCAATCTCGAACCTGCAAGTCGCGCGCCGTCTCGTCACTCGTTTCTCGCTCCAGCAGCCCTGCTAACTCGTTGAAACGCAATGCTTCATGGCTGCCCTTCTACCTGGACCCCTGGCCATAAGTCCCGATTCGGTACCCATCCCGCGCTTCTCTGTCGCTTTGGTACTGCTCACCCCGAATTAGGACTTGGCATTTGGAACTCCCTGCGCCGGCTAAACTCCGGGTAGAAACAAAAAGGGCGGATGGCTTTTGACCATCCGCCCTTCCTGTGTTTGGGGGGTTGGAGGAGATCGTTGGGCTTCCGCCCGTTTACGACTGGCCGAAGATCCGCAGCGTCCGGTGCCGCAGGATGCCCAGTTGCCGGTTAATCGGATGCTTCCGGTTCAGGAACGTCAGGACCGGCGGGCGCCTTTCCGCCAGCCGGGTCAGGGCCATGTTCAGCCGCACGTCCCGCTGCGCGTACTTCAAGCCCGACTGCAGCGTTTCCACGGCGTCTTCGCGGCGCCCGGCGTTGGCGTACACCTCCGCCAGGTTCAGATACAGCTGCGCCTGATTCCGCTTCAGGCGCACCGCCGAATCGCACAGCTCTTCGGCCTCGGCCCATTTTTCTTCCGAGCGCGCCAGGATCACTCCCAGATAGGACATGTAATAAGGATTGTTCTTTTCCAGTTCCAGCGCTCGCTGCATGTGCGGCAGTGCCTTCACCGGATAGTTGTCGCGCAGTAACGTCAGACCCTGCTTGAATTCACGGAAGGCTTCCGTGTCCATCATCCATGCACCTCAAGGAGTTCGCAATTTTGTGGAAACCCGCTGTCCGCCGCAACTCGGGGACGCGTTGCCGCCGCTAATTTCCAGCGAACTGTTGACCGCTTCGCGGTCACCAAAACTGCCGACCGCTTCGCGGTCACGCATACTGCTGTAGTGAAATTAAACTCGGAAGCGCCGGAAATCTACTGACCGGACGGACAGTCCTGGGACAGCGGACCTGGCGTACGGGCGGGTAGAAGAGTCGCGGGGCCGCGCGAGTTGCGGCTTAGCCGCGCTGCGCCGCCGCCGCTGGAACACGGCTGGGGTAGATCGGGAAGCGCAGCGCCAGCTCCGCCACCTGCGCGCGTAGCTTCTTTTCGATCTCCGCGTCGCCCAGATGCGAGAGCAGCTCGGTGATCCATGCGCCGATCGTCTCCATCTCCGGGGCGCGCATCCCCCGCGTGGTCACCGACGGGCTGCCCAGGCGGATGCCCCCCGCCTTCATCGGTGGCAGCGGATCGAAGGGAATCGAATTCTTGTTCACGGTGATCCCGGCGCGGTCCAGCGCCTTTTCGGCGTCCGTGCCGGTAATCCCCCGCGGGTGCAGTTCCACCAGGAAAAGATGATTGTCCGTGCCCCCGGTGACGATGCGGAAGCCGCCGCGCGCCACCGACTCCGCCAGCGCCTTGGCATTGACCACCACCTGCTTCTGGTACTCCACGAACGCCGGCTCCCTCGCCTCTTTCAGGCACACCGCTTTGGCCGCGATGGTGTGCACCAGCGGCCCGCCCTGGGTGCCGGGGAAGGTGAGCTTGTCCAGCTCCTTGGCGAACGCCGCTTTGCACAGCACCAGCCCGCCGCGCGGCCCGCGCAGCGTCTTGTGCGTCGTCGTCGAAACGAAGTCCGCGTGCGGCACCGGACTCGGATGCACTCCGGCGGCCACCAGCCCCGCGATGTGCGCCATGTCCACGAAGAACAGCGCCCCCACGGCCTTGGCGATCTTGCTCATGCGCTCGAACTCGATGATTCGCGAATAGGCGCTGGCCCCCGCGACGATCATCTTTGGCTTGTGCTCCTGCGCCAGCCGCTCCACTTCATCGTAATCGATCGTTTCCGTGTCCTGCTTCACTCCGTAGGCGATGAACTTGTACATCTTTCCCGAAAAATTCAGCGGGTGCCCGTGCGTCAGGTGCCCCCCGTGCGCCAGGTTCATCCCCAACACCGTGTCCCCCGGCTGCAGCACCGACATGTACACGGAAATGTTGGCCTGCGTCCCGGAGTGCGCCTGCACGTTGGCGTGCTCCGCGCCGAAAAGCTCTTTCGCGCGGTCGATCGCCAGTTGCTCCACCTTGTCCGCGTATTCGCAGCCCCCGTAGTAGCGCTTCCCGGGATAGCCCTCGGCGTACTTGTTGGTGAAGATCGAGCCCATGGCCTCCAGCACCGCTTCGGACACCAGGTTTTCCGAGGGGATCAGCTCCAGCCCCGTGGCCTGCCGCTTGGCCTCATCCCGCAGCAGCTCCGCAATCTCCGGGTCCACCGTGTTCAGCGGCCGCTGCATCCGTTCATTCGCTGCTGTCGTCTGGCTCATGTCCCGTTGGCTCCTGGGTGGGACAGGCATTCTTGCCTGTCCTTCTTACTTAGCCCGCATTTCTCGCAACAATCACGCTGTAGGGGCGGGGCCCCGACTGCTGTCCGGGGCAAGCAAGCCCCGCCCGCCGAAGCATGAGCACGCTTGCCTGTTCCGGCGCTCCCGGCGCTATGCCCTCTTCTATTCTTCCCTCTGCGTTCTCTGCGTCTCTGCGTTATCTTTCTCTTCCCCCGCCCGCCGCAGCATGAGCACGCTTGCCTGTTCCGGCGCTATCCCGGTTTACAACCCACCGGAAAAAATCTCTCCAACCCCTCTCCGTAACGGGCATGGCAACATCTTGCGTCCGTCCTCGTGAGAAATCCGGGTTAGCCGCGCTCGTTCTTTTCAATCAGCGTAATCTCATCAATGCGCCGCTGGTGCCGCCCGCCCGCATACGCCGTGCTCAGGAACACCTGCACCATCTCCAGCGCCAGATCCTCCGTGATGATCCGCCCACCCAGCGCCAGCACGTTGGCGTCGTTGTGTTCCCGCGAAAGCCGCGCCGTGAGCACGTCGTGCGCCACCGCCGCGCGGATCCCCGTCACCTTGTTCGCCGCGATGGACATCCCGATCCCCGTGCCGCACACCAGGATCCCCATGTCGCTCGTCCGCGCCATTACCCGCTCGCCCACCGCCAGCGCATAATCCGGATAGTCCACCGACTCCTCGGACCACGTCCCGGTGTCGTCCACGAAATAACCGCTCTCCTCCAGAAATTTGCGAATGAACTCTTTGACTGGATACCCGGCGTGGTCCGCGCCCAGCGCAATCCGCGGCTTCGATGTAGGCTCTGCCATGGGGTGGCTCACTGCGAATTCTATCGGACTGCGCCGGGACGCGCAATCCACCCCTCGGCTCTCCCGCTGCGCTTCAAGACTGATATCATCGTCGGCCCGCTCCTATATGATTGTCGGCGGCGGAAAGAAAGGCGGTTGGATGGGGTTGCGCATTCTCGATGGCGGGCTGGGGACGGAGCTGGCCAGCCGCGGTTGCGACATCAGCGACTCGTTGTGGTCGGCGCGGGTGCTCTTGGAACAACCGGAAGTGATCGAGGGCGTGCACTTCGACTATCTGCGCGCGGGGGCGGAGTGCATCACAACCGCCAGCTACCAGGTTTCGTTCCAGGGCTTTGCCAGGGCAGGCCTCGGCCGGGAGGAGACGATTCGGGCCTTGCGGGAGTCGGTTGCTGTGGCGCGGAGGGCTCGCGGCAGGTTTCAGGCGGCGCAGCCGCACGGGCGCGTGCCGCTGATCGCCGCATCCGTGGGGCCGTATGGAGCCTCGCTGGGCGACGGCTCGGAGTACCACGGAAATTACAACTGCAGCGCGGCGGAATTGCTGGCGTTTCATGAAGAGCGCCTGAACGTGCTCATCGAAACGCGGCCGGATATCCTGGCCTGCGAAACGATTCCGTCTTGGGAAGAAGCCGAAGTGATCCTCCGCGTCCTGCGGCGGCATCCCGGCGTCCCGGCGTGGTTTTCGTTCACCTGCCGCGACGCGCTGCACACCGCGCATGGCGAACCCTTGCGCGAGTGCGCGCAACGCCTCGATCCGGAGAGCGTGGTCGCGGCCATCGGCGTCAATTGCATCGCCCCGCACCTGGCGGCGCCGCTCATCTCCGAAATTCGCGCCGTATCGGCAAAGCCCGTTGTCGTCTATCCCAACTCCGGCCAGAAATGGGACGCGGTCCAGCGTTGCTGGCGGGGCGATAAAGCGCAAACCGGCATCGCCGCGCTGGCCTCGCAGTGGTACGCCGCCGGCGCGCGCTGGATCGGCGGCTGCTGCGGAACCCGCCCCGAGGATATCGCCGGCATCCGCGCCGCTCTCCCGCGCAAACTCCCCCAGCAAGCTTCCTAGTGTCGTGTCCCGGAAGATCTTGATTGAGGGCGCGTCATTTCCACAATCCATTCGAACGCCACTCAGGTTTTCCTCGAAAATAACTTCACAATCTGTTATCCTTTTCCGTGTTGCGGCAATGCACCGTTCGAAACTCTCTCCCCGATTCGTTTCCCCCTCCTGCCCTGGCCCTGAATCCCGAAAAGTCTTTTAGAATCTGCACTTACAGAAAATCAGCCCCTAACCCCTTCAGAATCCGCAGTTCCAAATCACTGGGTTTAAACTCCTTTGTAATCCGCACTTACACAAAAGGGGTGGGGGAGGGGGTCTGTTATGTTTACTTCCTCCTCCGCCCCGCGTTGACACTATTCCACGCCTCCATTACGCTCTGGAGTTTACACTGCACGCCTTTTTGCGATAGGAGAACGGGCTAACCGCCGCATGGCTGACGAGAAACTACCGACACGCGCACAAGATTTTTCCGAGTGGTACAACCAGCTGGTCCTCAAGGCCCAGCTCGCCGATTACGCCCCGGTGCGCGGCTGCATGGTCGTCCGCCCCTACGGCTGGGCGCTGTGGGAGAACATCCAGCAGGCCCTGGACCGCCGCTTCAAGGCCACCGGGCACCAGAACGTGGCCTTCCCCATGCTCATTCCCAAGAGCTTCATCGAGAAGGAGAAGAGCCACGTCGAAGGCTTCTCTCCGGAGCTGGCCGTGGTCACCATCGGCGGCGGGGAAGAACTGGCCGAGCCCCTGGTCATCCGTCCCACCTCGGAAACCATCATCGGCCACATGTGGTCGAAGTGGATTCAGTCCTACCGCGACCTCCCGGTGCTCATGAACCAGTGGAACAGCGTCATCCGCTGGGAGCTGCGCACCAAGCTCTTCTTGCGCACCCTGGAGTTCTACTGGCAGGAGGGCCACACGGCTCACGCCACGCGCGAGGAGGCCGAAGCGGAAACCCGCCAGATGCTGGACATCTATACCGACTTTGCGGTGAACGACGCGGCCATCCCCGTCATCCCCGGCAGGAAATCGGACGCCGAGAAATTCGCCGGCGCCCAGACCACCTACTCCATCGAAGCCATGATGGGCGACGGCAAGGCGCTGCAGGCCGGCACGTCACACTTCCTGGGACAGAACTTTGCGCAGGCCTTCGAGGTCCGCTATCTCGATCAGAACGGCCAGTTGCAGCATTGCTGGACCACCTCCTGGGGCCTCTCCACGCGCTTCATCGGCGCCATCATCATGGTGCACGGCGACGACCAGGGGCTGGTCCTGCCCCCGAAGCTGGCGCCCTACCAGGCGGTCATCGTGCCCATCTACAAGACCGAGGAAGAGAAGGCTGCGGTGCTGGGCGTGGCGCGCAAGATGAAGGCCGGCCTGGTGCAGGCGGAGATCCGCACCGTGCTGGATGAGCGTGAAGGCTTCAGCCCGGGCTGGAAGTTCAACGACTGGGAGATGCGCGGCGTGCCGCTGCGCATTGAACTCGGCCCCAAGGATGTGGCCAAGCAGGCCGCGGTCCTGGCGCGGCGCGACCGTCCCGGCAGGGAAGGCAAGACCAGCGTGGCGATCGCGGAACTCGTGCCCGCGGTGGCGCGTTTGCTCGACGAAATCCAGAAGGCGCTGCACGAGCGCGCCCTGGCCTTCCGCCAGGCCCACACGCGCCAGGCCCAGAACTACGACGAACTGAAGGGTGCGGTCGAGAACGGCTTTGCTTCCGCCTTCTGGTGCGGCCGCGGCGACTGCGAGGCCGCCATCAAGGAAGAAACCCGGGCCACCATGCGCTGCATCCCACTGGAAGGGCAGACGGAGCAGGGGAACTGCGTGAAGTGTGGCCAGCCCGCCGCCGCGCGCGCCATTTTTGCCCGCGCGTACTGAGATCCGCCGGGGCGGGCAGGAATGCCTCTCCCGCTTTTGCGCGACGCCCCGTTCCTTTCAGGAAACAGCGCCCGCGCTGCGGCTCGACGTCATCCCGCGCGCGGTGGTAGCTTGAAGAGGAACATGCTAAACCTTCTTCCCATCTTCGGCGGCAAGCCCGGACGCGCCACGGCGCGCAAATCCTCCTCCCAGCGCGGCGATGGCCGCCTCAAGGCCATCGTCGTGACCGTGCTTCTGGTTGCGGGGGCCTACACCTGCTTCAAAGTCATCCCCATCTACATGAATGAATACCAGCTCCAGGACAAGATGCAGGAAGTGGCGCGCTTCGCCACGGTGAGCCACAGGACCGACGACGAGCTGCGCGATACCATCTGGCAGGAGATTCAGGACCTGGGCATCCCCGCGCGCAAGGAAGACATCAAAATCGAGAACACCGGGCGCTACGCCAAGATTACCGTGGATTACTCGGTGCCGCTGGATCTGATTTTCTACCACGGCGAATTGCATTTCTCTCCTTCCAGCGATAATAAATCGCTGACCTGAGGCGGCCTGGCGGGGGCCATCCTCAGCAGGCAGCTTGTCTTTCCTAGAGCGTTCACTTGCGAGACAATAAAGATTCTGTCTCCGGGAGATAGGCGTTGCGCATCCGCTTGCAGAAAAGTTTCTGGACCTCCGCGTTCGGCCTGACCTTTCTGGGCCTGTTCTTCGCTGCATTTCTTACCGGCGCGGGCGTCTTTACCTACTACTCGATCAGGTATTCCCGGATGATCGACGAACGCCTCGCCGGCGGCGTGCTGCAGAACACCACGCAGATCTTTTCCTCCCCGGTGCGCCTCGCCCCGGGCCAGCAGATAGGTCCCGACGAGCTGGCCACCTACCTGCAACGCGTGGGCTACCGAAGCGTAGCGAGCGATGGTTCTCTCGGCCAGTACACCGTGCAGGGCGCCTCCATCGACATCCGCCCCTCGCGGCTTTCCTACTTCGGCGCGGGAAATGCCCTGCGGGTCACCTTTGTGGGCAACACCATCCGCTCGATCCGGCCGCTGGCGGGGGGCGGGGAGCTGCCCAGCGCGGAGATCGAGCCCGAGCTGATCACCAATCTGTTTGACAGCGCGCGCGAGAAACGCCGCATGGTGCGCTACGACGATCTGCCCCCGGTGCTGGTGAACGCCATCCTTTCCGCGGAGGACAAGCGCTTCTTCGAGCACCCCGGCTTCGATCCGGTGCGCATCATGGGCGCGGCTTGGGCCGACCTGCGCCACAAATCGCACCTGCAGGGCGCGAGCACGCTGACCATGCAGGTGGCGCGCAGTTTTTTCTTCACCACCGAGCGCACCTGGCGGCGCAAGCTCGCCGAGACGATGGTGGCGCTCAAGCTCGAACAGCGCTTTTCCAAGAAGGAAATCTTCGAGCTGTACACCAACGAGGTCTATCTCGGCAATCGTGGCAGCTTCGCCATCCATGGCTTCGGCGAGGCCAGCCTGGCCTATTTCGGCAAGGATATCCGCCAGCTTACTGCCGGCGAAGCCGCCTATCTCGCGGGCATCATCCGCGCCCCGAACTATTATTCCTCCGCCGACCGCCGCCCGGAGCGCGGGGTGCAGGCGCGCGACCGCGTGCTTACGCAGATGGCGGAGAACAATTACCTGAGCGCAGAAGAAATGCAGGCGGCGCGGCAGGCGCCGCTGAAGATCCTGCGCGGGGCGGCCACGGGGAGCGAGGCCGCGTATTTCGTGGACATGGTGAAGGACCACTTGCTCGAGAAATTCTCCGAGACCGAACTGCTTGCGCAGAATTTCCGCGTCTATACCACGCTGGATCCGGCGCTGCAGCGCGCCGCGGGCGCCGCCGTGGATGCGGGCATGAAAAACGTGGATGAACTGCTGGCCAAGCGCTATGCGGCCTGGAAGAAGGAGCAGAAGAAGAAGGGCAGCCACGAACCGGTGCCGCAGGCGCAAGTGGCGCTAGTGGCGCTGGACCCGCGCACCGGGGAGATCAAGGCGCTCATCGGAGGGCGCGACTACGGGCAGAGCCAGCTGAACCACGCGCTGGCGCACCGCCAGCCGGGCTCGGCGTTCAAACCCTTTGTCTACGCGGCGGCGTTCGACAACGCGGTGGACGGGGTGAGCCCCATCGTTACCCCGGCGACGACCATCGTGGACGAGCCGACGACGTTTGAATTCGACGGGAAAGAGTACACTCCCAACAATTTCGGGGAGAAATTCATGGGCACGGTCACGGTGCGCGACGCGCTGACCAATTCGCTGAACGTGGCCACCATCAAGGTAGCCGAACTGATCGGCTACGGGCGGGTGGTGCAGGTGGCGCGGCAGATGGGCCTGGGCACGAACATCCAGGCGACCCCCGCGGTGGCCCTCGGCGCTTACGAGATGACGCCTATCGATGTCGCGGCCGGTTACACGGCGTTCGCCACCGGGGGCGTGCGCGCGGAGCCGGAATTTCTGCGCAGCGTGGTACGGGCCGATGGCGCGATGGTCGAGAAATTCACGCCGCAGACGCACGCCGTGCTGGACCCGCGCGTCGCCTATCTCGTCACCAGCGTCCTGCAGGACGTGCTGAACAAAGGCACGGGCGCCGGTGTGCGCGCCCGCGGATTTACGCTGCCTGCGGCGGGGAAGACCGGGACGTCGCGCGACGGCTGGTTCGCCGGCTTCACTTCCAACCTCCTGTGCATCGTGTGGATCGGCTTCGACGACAACCGCGACCTGGGGCTTCCCGGCGGCAACACCGCCGCGCCCATCTGGGCGGACTTCATGATTCGCGCCACGGCCATGCCCGCGTATCGCGATGTCAAGGAATTCACCCCGCCCGAGGGGGTCGCCAGCGTGGCCATCGACCCGGACACGCTGCAGATGGCCACCCCGCAGTGCCCGGTGACGCGTACCGAAGTCTATCTCGCGGGCACTGCGCCCACCGAGTTCTGCGAGCGCCACGGCGGCGCGCATCTCTTCAACACGCTGCCCCCGGCCTCTTCGCTCTCGCATGTGTTTGGCGGCGCGCCTGACACGCAACAGAATCCGGCGGGGGCTGCGCCGCCCGTTGCCGCCGTGCCCCACGCGCCAGGCAGCACTGGGGGAGCCCTGCCGCCCGCAGCCGCCGTGCCGGTTACTTCGCATCCCGCGAGCACCGACCCGGCCGCGAAGGACGAGAAGAAAAAAGGGCCACTGCAGAAGCTTTTTGGTATCTTTGGGGGTGGGAAGAAGTCTCCCGATAAGCCCAAGCGGGAGAAAGGAGATTCGCCATGATTCACCGCACGCTGGCGATTCCGCTGCCTGCGGTCATCCTGGTCCTCGGTCTTTGCCAGGCAGGGCAAGCGCAGACCGCTCCGCAAGAAACGCCCACACCTCCTTCCGCAGCGCAAACTACCCTCGCGCCAGCCCTTTCTGCAGAACAGCTTGCCGATCTCCACATGGCCCGCAAGGAATTCCGGGAAGCGGCCGCGGCCTTCCAGCAGCTCGTGGACCAATCTCCGCACAACGCCGTGTATCTGAACAAGCTGGGGATCGCCTATCACCAGATGGGGCAGGTGGGCCTGGCCCTGAAGTGCTATAAGAGTGCGGTGAAGGCCAACCCTTCCTATGCCGATGCGCACAACAACATCGGCACCGTCTGGTATCAGCGCAAGAAATATGGCAAAGCCATCAAGGCTTACCAGAAGGCCATCGCGGTGCGCCCGGAGATGGCCGTGCTGCACAGCAATCTTGGGTACGCCTATTTCTCGGAAAAGAAATACGAAGAGGCGATCCGGGCGTTCCGCGACGCGCTGGCCCTGGATCCGCAGTTCTTCGAGCAAATGTCCTCGCGCAACGCCTCGGTCCTGCAGGACCGTTCGGTAGAGGATCGCGGGCGTTTTTATTTCCTGCTGGCGAAGTCGTTTGCGCAGAGCGGCAACGTGGAACGCTGCCTGCACTACCTGCGCAAAGCGCGTGACGAGGGTTACACCTCGTTCGCGACCGTGAAGACGGACCCGGCCTTTGCGGCGGTCCGCGCCACTCCCGAGGTGCAGGATCTGCTCGCGCCGCGACCGCCGGAAACCGCGCAACCCTAAGTGTTCCAGGGACAGCTCGGCCCGCGTATCCGTTTCCTTTGCGGCATCTGTTACAATCCGAGGCAACATGCTGCGAAGAGTACGCGCAAGCCATTTGGTTCGCGCCGCGGGGGCCGCTCTGGCAATTACCTTGCTCCCTGTTCTGTGCTGCGCGCAGGCCGCCCCGGAGCACCGGCGCGCCGCGGCAGAGGCCGGGCCGCGCGGAGTCTTTCTCGTTTTTCCGTTTGAAAATGCGGGTGCGGATGCGCGCCTGGACTGGCTGAGCGAAGGGCTGGAGGAACTGACCATCCAACGGCTGTCCGCGGCGGGCCAGCAGGTGTTTACGCACGAGGTGCGCGCGGCGGAGCTGGAGCGCTATGGACTGCCGTCTTCGGCGCGGCTGAGCCGGGCCAGCATGCTGCGGCTGGCGGAAGACCTGGATGCCGATTACATTTTCTTCGGGAGTTTCGCCGTGGAGGGAAAAAATCTGACCGTGGAGGGCCGGCTGCTGCGCGTCAGTCCGGCGGCGCTTTTCCCGGCGGTGCGCGAATCCGGCACACTGGATTCGCTGATGGAGCTGCACACGCGCGCGGTGTGGCGGCTGCTCTCCTCCAGCGATCCGGATTTTCCGCTCCAGTTCGAAGAGTTTTCGCGGCTGCAGCGGCCCCTGCGACTGGACGCCTTTGAGCACTACATCCGCGGGCGCCTGGCCGCCGAGGACGAGGGGCGCGTGCGCGAACTGCGCGAGGCCGTGCGCCTGGAGCCCGACTGGCCCGACCCGGCCTTCGCGCTCGGCCAGGCGTCGTTCGCGCGGCGCGATTGCACCACGGCCATCAGCTGGTTCAGCCGGGTGCCGAAGACGCATGACCGGTACCTCGAAGCGGTTTTTTCCTCCGGGGTGTGCCAGCTGTGGCTCAATCAGCCGGAGCGCGCCGAAGGGCAGTTCCTTTTGTTGCAAGATCTGCTGAAGAATAGCGCGAGCGGCGAGCTGCCGGAGATTCTGAACAATCTCGCCGTGGCCCGCCTGCGCAGCGGGAAAGCGGATGCGGCGCAGGCCGATCTGGTGCGCGCGGCGGAGCTCGATCCTGACGACGACGATTACCCCTACAATCTCGGATTGCTGGCGTTGCGCGCGAATGATTTTCCGGGCGCGGCGGAGCGTTTCCGCGAGGCGGCGGGACGCGAACCCGACGACGACGAAGCGCGGGCGCTCCTGATCTACGCGCTGGAACGCGGCGGACAGAAGGCCGAGGCCGACGTGGAGCGCGCCGCCAGCCTTTCCGGCGGGGAGCCCCTGCCGGCGGTGCGCCCCGAATTGCTGCCGCGGCTCGACCGCGTCAAGACGGAACTGGACACCACGGAGCTGCGCCAGGAGATTGAGACGGCGGAAGCCGCCGCTCCGGCGGCGCCTGCGTCCGTGCCTGCAGCGGGGCCAGGGAAGGCCAGCGGGCCAGCGGGGCGCCTCCGCGCCGGGCGCCAGCAGCTTGCCGCCGGGCGTCTGCCGGAGGCCGAGGGGGAATTTCGCGCGGCGCTGGCCGCGGATCCGCACGATGCGGGGGCGCACCGCGGCCTCGCGGAGATCGCCCGCCGGCAGGGACGGCTGGAAGATGCCGCGGAGGAGTACCGGGCCGCGCTGAAGTCCCGCGATTCGGCGACCGTGCGCACGGCGCTGGCGCGGATCTATCTGGAACAGAAGAAGACGGAACAGGCCCGCCAGGAGCTGGAGAAGGCGCTGAAGCTCGCGCCGAATTACACCGAAGCCAAGCAACTGCTGCAGCGGCTGGATGCGGGCAAGCCGGGAGCCGGACGATGAGAAAATTTCTGCAAAGAAGCAGCGCACGGGCGTGCGGCAGTTTTTGCGCCGCGGCGCTGGCGGTTTTCGTTCTCGCGCTGGCGCTGCTGCCGGCCGCGCCGGGGATAAATCCGCTGCGCGCGCAAGCCGCGCCGGGCGGGGCCACGGTGCTGGAGATGCAGATCGACCGCGAGATCGAGCCGGTTCTGGCGACGTATGTGAAGGAAGGGTTGCAGGACGCGGCGCAGCGGCACGCGGCGCTGGTGCTGATCACCATGGATACGCCGGGAGGGCTGAGCGACGCGATGCGCGAGATCAATACGCAGATTTTTTCTTCGCCGGTGCCGGTGGCGGTGTATGTCTCCCCGGCGGGCGCGCGCGGAGCCTCCGCCGGGTTCTTCGTTCTGCTCGCGGCGGACGTCGCGGCCATGGCGCCGGGCACGCATGCGGGTTCCGCGTCGCCGCTGCTGGCCATCGGGGCGCTTCCGGTGCAGATCGACGATACGCTCAAGCGCAAAATCATGAGCGACGCCACGGCGTATTTGCGCAGCTACGCCGGGCAGCGCGGGCGCAACACCGTGCTGGCCGAGACGGCCATTACCGAGGCCAAAGCGTTCACCGAGAAAGAGGCGCTGGAGGGCAAGCTGATCGATCTAATCGCCAGCTCGCCCGAGGATCTGCTGCGCCAGCTGAACGGGCGGGAGATCACGCGCTTCGATGGGACGAAGGTCCGGCTGGAGCTGGCGCAGCCGGTGATCACGCGCTTCGAGCTTTCGGCGCGGCAGCGCTTTCTGGCGCGCATCGTCGAACCGGACGTGTTCTTTATCCTGCTGATCTTCGGCGTGCTCGGGCTGTATGCGGAGTTTACGCACCCGGGGCTGATTGCGCCGGGGGTGATCGGGGGGATCTGCCTGGTGCTGGCGCTGTACGCCATGCACCTTCTGCCGGTGAACGCCGCGGGAGTATTTCTGATTCTGCTGGCGCTGGCGCTGTTCATTCTGGAAGCGAAATTCACGAGCCACGGGATTCTGGCGGCGGGCGGCATCGTGGCTATGCTGCTGGGCGCCGTTTTTCTGATCCGCTCGCCGCTCACCGGCGGCGGGGTGAGCCTGGCGATCGCGCTGGCGGTGACCCTGCCATTCGCGGTACTGACGATCGTGCTGATGCGGCTGGTGCTGCGCTCGCGGGGGTGGAAGCAATCGGTCGGCCGGGAAGAAATGATCGGGCTCACCGGAAGCGTGGTGACGGCCATCCCCGGGGGCGGTGCAGGAGCCGCGCGCGAGGGCATGGTGCGGGTGCACGGCGAGCTGTGGCGCGCGGCAGCGCCGCAGGCGGTGGCCAAGGGCGCAAGCGTGCGCATCGTAAGCGTGGACGGGTTGACCGTGCATGTTGAGCCGGCAGAAACCAAACCGGCGTAGTTGCGGCGTTTCCTCGCGGGAGATGGTGGATTTGTCGTAAGCTGTGGCGGAGCAGGCGCGGAACGATCCTGAGCCAGCAGGAAAAAGAGTTTAGCGGGGCAAGCATTGGCAGTGGAAATCCTGAGGCTCCGACAAAATCACCGGGGCCTCAGGGTGACGAGCCGTCAGGAGGAGCGCATGGAAATCGGATTTCTCTTCACCGTGGTGATCGTGGTGTTCGTGCTGGCGTGGTTCTGGAACTCGATCTATATCATCAAGGAGTGGGAACGCGGCGCGGTTCTGCGCCTCGGGCGCATGATCCCGGAGGCGAAGGGCGCGGGCCTGCGCATCGTCTTCTGGCCGATCGAGACGCTCTACCGCATTCCCCTGCGCGTGGTAACCCTGGACGTGCCGCCGCAGGACATCATCACGCGCGACAACGTGTCCGTGAAGGTCAACGCGGTTTGCTACTTCCGCGTGGTGGACGCGAATCTTGCGCTCTCGCAGGTCGAGAGCTATCAATATGCGACTTCGCAGCTGGCGCAGACGACGCTGCGCAGCGTGGTCGGCCAGTTCGAGCTGGATGAGATTCTTTCGCAGCGCGAAAAAGTGAATGCGAAACTCCAGGTGATTCTGGACCAGGACACCGAGGCTTGGGGCATCAAGGTCAGCAAGGTCGAGGTGAAGCAGGTGGATATCCCGGAGAGCATGCAGCGGGCCATCGCGCGGCAGGCGGAAGCCGAGCGCGAGCGCCGCGCCAAGATCATCCACGCCGAGGGCGAATTCGAAGCCTCGCAAAAGCTCGCCGACGCGGCACGCGTTCTGGAAACACAGGCCACGGCGATCCAGTTGCGGTATCTGCAGACGCTGACGGAGATTGGTGTCGAAAAGAACACAACGATTGTATTTCCGCTGCCCATCGATATTATTAACAAGTGGGTACAGACTTTAGGGGGGAAGTAACCGCAGGGCATGGCATCCGGGGGGAAACGGCGGAGCGGGGGAGAACGCGTGCTGGAAGGGCGGCACGTCATCGGGCTGTTTGTGCTGATGCTGCTGTTCTCCGGTGTGTTCTTCACGCTGGGTTACGTCATGGGGCGCAACCAGTACGACGGGCAGGTGCGCGCCGCGGCAAACCCTCACGGCTCGGCAGAAGCCGCCGTGGAAGGCAAGGGTGATGCCAAGTCCAAGAACGCCGCGAGCGGCGAACATTCCTCCGCGCCTCCGGATGCAACCGCGGCGCCCTATCCGGAGTGGGAGTTCTATCACGCGGGGGAAGCCGGAAAGTCCAATGACCGGCTGAAGCCCGCGGAGAGCGCGCCGAAGAGCATTGCCGCTGCCGCGAAGAACAGCGCGCCCCCGAAGCCGGCGCCCGCGGCGCTGAAGAAGAGTTCGATGAACGCGCCGCTGATTCCCGGAGGCGCAACCGTGCTGCAGGTGGCGGCGCTGACCAAGGAGTCCGACGCGCTGGAGCTGGCGCAGACTCTGCAGAAAAAGAAGTTTCCGGCGTTTGTGCTCACGCCCGGCGCCGATAAATTCTATCGCGTGCAAGTCGGCCCGTTTGCCGACCAGAAAGCCGCCGGCGCGGCAAAGAAGGGACTGGAGAGCGCCGGCTTCAAGGCCATCGTGAAGCGCTGATGGCGCCGCGGCGCGGGCTCTTCCGGTTTCCTCCCCCAACGAACGAAAAGACGATTGTCTGTCTGCGGCTTATTGCCGGCGCGGCTTGCGGCGCCCTGTTGTCCCTCTCCTGCACCGGGTGGTATCTCGGCATCTTTGCGTGGATGGCGCTGGCGCTGCTGCTGCTGACGCTGCGGGGCGCGCGGGGAGGCGTGGCTTTCGCGAGCGGCTTTCTCTACAGCTTCGTGTTCGTAGTGGCTTCGATTCCGTGGATCGCCACGGTGCTGGTGGCGCATGGCGGGATGTCGCGGGTGGCGGGAATCGGCGTGCTGCTGCTCATCGCCGCGGTGTTCGGCACCCTGACGGGCGGCTTTGCCTGGTGCGTGCAACGCATAGCGCGGCGGAGTTGGACGCTGGCCTGCGCGGCCGCGCCGTTCCTGTGGGTGGCCATGGAATTCGGGCAGGCGCGCATGCCGGACATCGGCTTTCCGTGGAATCTGCTCGGTTATGCGGCGGCGGAGAATCTCGCGCTCGCGCAATTGACCACGCTGACGGGGATCTACGGGCTGTCGTTTGTGGTGGCGGCGTTTAACGCGCTGCTGGCCTGGACCATTGCGGGAGGAGGGCGGAAGCACGCCGGGTATCTGCTGGGCGCGAGTGCGATGATCGTTGTGGTGATGTGGATCGGGCCGGGTCTTGTGCCGGAACAACGGCCCGCGCATTATGCGCGCGCGGTGCAGCTCAATTTCCCAGAGCTGGAGCAGTATCCGCAGGACTGGTTCGGAGCCAACGCCGCGGCACTCGCGGAGATCGAGAGTTTGAGCCTCGCGCCGTCGCCGCATTCGCCGGATCTGCTGATCTGGCCGGAAGCGCCGGCGCCGTTTTCGTTTCAGGATGCGCAGTTTGCCAGGCGGGCTTCGAGCCTGGCCATCCGCTTCGGGCATCCGTTTCTGGCGGGGGCGATCGAGTGGAAGGCGACGGGCGGGGAAGCGCGCGGCGGGTTCGCGCCGTACAACAGCGCGATCCTGGTGGACGCGCAGGGCCAGCGGGTTTTTTCCTACGACAAGATGCATCTCGTGCCCTTCGGGGAATACGAACCGTTTCCGCTGATTCACCAGGTGGTGCGCGCGGTTTCGGAGGAGGTCGGCGGATTCCGTGCCGGCAGGAGGGTGGCGGTGGGGCGGCTTCCCGGCGGCGAGCGCTTCGGCGTGTTTATCTGCTACGAGGCGATCTTCCCGGGAGAGATCCGGCGCTTCGCGGCGAATGGCGCGCAGCTTTTCGTGAATATTTCGAATGACGGCTGGTTCGGGCGCTCCGCAGCGCCGAAACAGCATCTGCGGATGGCGCGGATACGCGCGGTGGAGAACCGCCGCTGGCTGCTACGCGTGACCAATAACGGCTACACGGTGTCGGTGGATCCCTATGGACGCGTGATCGCCGGGCCGCCGGCGGATGTACGCCAGGCCGCCGATCTGCCGTACGATTTTCGCACGGGGATGACCGTGTATGCGCGGTTCGGCGACTGGTTCGCCTGGCTCTGCGTGCTCATTTCGGCTATTCTGCTAGCAAAGGTGTTCCGCGCCGGTAAGGCAGGCTCGGCGTAAAGAGAAGGATGAAATTCGAAATGCGAAATTCGAAACCCGGCAGCAAAGATAAAGCGAGGGCAGCTGTCGAATTTCCATTTTCGGATTTCGAGTTTCGAATATCGTATCTTGGATAATAGATGATTCTGGAAGACCTCGAATACCGATTTGGACCTCTGCAGGAGCGCATCCAGCTCGTCCGGAGCTATCTTTGACCCCGCGCAGCATCGCGAGCGCCTGAAGACGCTGGAAGCGCGCATGAGCAAACCGGACTTCTGGGACGATCAGGAAGCGGCGCAAGGCGTGCTGCGCGAGCGCAAGCGCTCGGAAGACCAGGTCGCGGCGGATGAAAAGCTGACGCGATTCACCGGCGACGTCGAAACGTATATCCATCTGGCCAAAGAGGAGATGAATGCGGCGCAGCGCGAGGAGCTGCTGAAAGAGCTGGCGCGCGAGCTAGACGCCGCGGAGAGCTACGTGGCCGAACTGGAAACGCGCACGCTGCTCTCCGGGGAGAACGACCACCTCAACGCCATTATGACCATCAAACCCGGCGCGGGCGGCACGGAATCACAGGACTGGGCGGAAATCCTGCTGCGCATGTATCTGCGCTGGACGGAGCGCAAGGGCTTCCGCGCCGCCGTTCTCGACGAGTCACCGGGCGAAGAAGCGGGGATCAAATCGGCCACGGTGCGCATCGAAGGGGAAAACGCCTACGGACTGCTGATCGGGGAGAGCGGGGTGCACCGGTTGGTGCGCATTTCGCCGTTCGACCAGGCGGCGCGGCGGCATACCTCGTTTGCCTCGGTCTTCGTGATCCCGGAGATTGACGACCGCATCGAAGTGAACATCCGCCCCGAGGATCTGCGCGTGGACACCTATCGCGCCGGGGGCAAGGGCGGGCAGAACGTGAACAAGGTGGAGACGGCCATCCGCATCACGCATCTGCCGACCAACGTGGTGGTGCAGTGCCAGGCGGAGCGCAGCCAGCACAAGAACCGTGAACTGGCGATGAAGATGCTGCGCTCGCGGCTCTACGAACTGGAGCTGGAAAAGCGCCAGGCGGCGACCGACAAGCTGGACGAGACGAAGCTGGAGATCAGCTTCGGCAGCCAGATCCGCTCTTACGTCCTGCAGCCCTACCGCCTGATCAAGGACAATCGCACGAAGTTCGAAATGGGCGACGTGGACCGCGTGCTGGATGGCGACCTGGATCCCTTCATCCGCAGCTACCTGCTGGCCAAGAAGAAGAAGGGCAAGCTGGAGGTTCAGGTCGAAGACGACAGTGACGCGGCGTGAGCGGGCCCTTTCAACCTACATTTTTTGCCGTTCGACCCCGCCAGGCCGCCGTTCGCTGATTTTCTAACACATGTGAATTCAACGCGTTGACAGCGGTAAGAGCGGGTGCTAGCCTGCATAAGTTATTAAGAAGAGGAAATTTGCGTCTGGCGCAAGGTTTTTTGGCTCCTCCATTATCCTAAGGAGAGATCAGTTTGAGTCAGCAAGGGAAAAATTTTCTGTTTACCTCGGAGTCCGTGACGGAAGGTCACCCGGACAAGATCGCCGATCAGATTTCGGACGCCGTTCTCGACGAAGTGATGAAGCAGGATCCGCGGGGCCGCGTGGCCTGCGAGACTCTGGTCACCACAGGCCTGGCCGTGGTGGCCGGCGAAATCACCACCAGCGCGCACATCGATTACGACACGCTGGTCCGCGAAGTAATCCGCGGGGTGGGCTACGATCGCGCCAAATACGGCTACGACGCCGACACCTGCGCGGTCATGTGCACAGTCAAGCGCCAGTCGCCCGACATCGCCATGGGCGTGGACACCGGCGGAGCAGGGGACCAGGGCCTGATGTTCGGCTTTGCCTGCGACGAAACGGATGAGCTGATGCCCATGCCCATCCAGCTGGCGCACCGCCTCACGCAGCGTCTCGCGGAAGTGCGCAAGTCGCATGTGGTGGATTTCCTGCGGCCGGACGGCAAGTCCCAGGTCACCATCGAGTACCGCAACGGGCGGCCGGCGCGCGTGGATTGCGTGGTCATCTCGACGCAGCACAGCGAGAAGGTTTCGAACATCGATCTGCGCGAAGCGGTCCTGGAGTTCGTGATTCGCCCGATCGTACCCGCGGCGATGCTGGACAGCGGGACCAAGTATCACATCAACCCCACGGGGCGCTTCGTCATCGGCGGGCCGATGGGCGACGCCGGGCTCACCGGGCGCAAGATCATCGTGGATACCTACGGAGGCTACAGCCGGCACGGGGGCGGGGCGTTCTCCGGGAAGGATCCCTCGAAGGTGGACCGCTCGGCCTGCTACATGGCGCGGTACATCGCGAAGAACATCGTGGCCGCGGGCCTGGCGCGCAAGGTGGAAGTGCAACTGGCCTACGCCATCGGGGTGGCCGAGCCTGTTTCCGTAATGGTGGAATCGTTCGGCACGGCGGTCATTCCCGAGGAGCGCATCACCGAGCTGGTGCGCGAGAACTTTTCGCTCACGCCGAAGGGCATCATCGAGGCGCTGAACCTGCGCCGGCCCATCTACCGGGCCACCGCCGCCTACGGCCATTTCGGCCGCAGCGGCCCGGGCTTTACCTGGGAACGCAGCGACCGCGCCGATGCGCTGCGCAAGGCCGCGGGTCTGCCCGCGGCAGCGGGCGCGAGCCGCTGACGCGCAGCATCCGGGAACAGAACGAAATTCTGAAAACTGAGGAGCACGCGTGTGGCTATAGCAGACCTGAAAAAAGGCGACGTGAAGGACATAGCGCTGGCCGATGCCGGCAAGCGCAAGATCGAATGGGCGCAGCAGCAGATGCCCGTGCTGGAGATCATCCGCAAGCGCTTCCTCAAGGAGCGGCCGCTCAAAGGCATCCGCGTGTCGGCGTGCCTGCACGTGACGAGCGAGACCGCGAACCTGATGACCACGCTGCGCGACGGCGGCGCCGAAGTGGTGCTGTGCGCCTCCAATCCGCTCTCCACGCAGGATGAGGTGGCCGCGGCGCTCAACCGTCACTACGACATCCCCACCTTTGCCATCAAGGGCGAAGACAACGAGACCTATTACGCGCACCTGCGCGCGGCCCTGGAGCACAAGCCGCAGATGACCATGGACGACGGCGCGGACCTGGTAACCATGCTGCTGACCAAGCGCACCGACCTGGTGCCCCACGTCATCGCCAGCACCGAGGAGACCACCACGGGCGTGATTCGTTTGCGGGCCATGGCCAAGGACGGCACGCTGAAGTTTCCGGTGATCGCGGTGAACGACGCGCAGACCAAGCATTTCTTCGACAACCGCTACGGCACCGGGCAATCCACGCTGGACGGGGTGATTCGCGCGACGAATATTCTGCTCGCCGGGCTCAAAGTGGTCATCGCCGGCTACGGCTGGTGCGGGCGCGGCGTGGCGATGCGCGCCAAGGGCTTGGGCGCGGACGTGATTGTCACCGAGATCGACCCGGTGAAGGGCATCGAAGCGGTGATGGACGGCTACCGGGTGATGCCCATGGCCGAAGCCGCCAAGGAAGGCGACATCTTTATTACCGTGACCGGCAACAAGAGCGTCATCCGCGGCGAACACTTCAAGGCGATGAAGAGCGGCGCGGTGATCTGCAACTCCGGCCACTTCAACGTGGAGATCGACATCCCGGCTCTGGAAGCGCTGAGCTCCGGCAAGCGTGAAGTGCGCCCGCTGGTGGACGAGTTCCTGACCAAGGATGGCCGCAAGATCTATTTGATCGCCGAAGGCCGCCTGGTCAACCTGGCCACCGCCGAAGGGCATCCCGCTTCGGTGATGGACATGAGCTTCGCCAACCAGGCGCTCTCCGCGGAATATCTGGTGAAGAACGCGAAGAGCATGAAGGCGCAGGTCTACGTGGTGCCCGAGCATCTGGACAAGGAGATCGCGCGGCTGAAGCTGGAGTCCCTGGGCCACAAGCTGGACAAGCTGACGCCCGAGCAGGAGCGCTACCTGGCGTCCTGGCAGGAAGGCACGTAGTTCGAGCCGTCCAAGCCAGGCTGAAAATCGTGGTATCTTCCCAGGGGCACGGTATAGCGTGCCCCTGCTTTCGTTAGGGCCGGGTTTTCTCCGTACACAAAACTGTTATGTGGGACCTCGCCACTCACGCTCTCGACACAGCCCGCCTGCGCGGGGCAACCTACGCCGACGTGCGCACCATGCATCTGCGGCAGCGCGACCTGACCACCAAGAACGGGCAAGTGGGGACGCTGGCGCAGTCGGAATCGATCGGCATGGGAGTGCGCGTGATCGCCAACGGCGCGTGGGGGTTTGCGTCCACGGACAAGCTGACGCGCGAGGGCGTGGCGGCGTGCGCGGCGCAGGCCGTGGCGATTGGGAAGGCTTCGGCGCTGGCCAAGCGCGGCGAGCTTGTGCTCGTGCCGGAAGACGCGTACGTGGACAGCTGGCAGAGCCCGTTCCGCAAGGACCCGTTCGAGATTCCTCTGGAAACGCAGATTGCGCTGCTCCTGGCTGCGGACGCGGAGATGCGCCGGGTGAAGGGCGTGACGCTGACCGAGACGGGCATGCAGTTCCGCAAGATCGATTCCTGGTTCGCCTCCAGCATCGGTTCGCGCATCCACCAGCGGAAAGTGCAAACCGGCTGCGGCATTGCCGCCACGTCGTTTCAGGGCGAGGAGATCCAGAAGCGTTCCTATCCCAGCAGCTTTGGCGGGCAGCATGCCCTGGAAGGCTACGAACTGGTCGAAGCGCTGGAGCTGCTGAAGCATGCGCCGCGCGTGGCGGAAGAGTGCGTGGCGCTGCACTCCGCAGCGCAGTGTCCGGAAAAGACCGGCACGCTGATTCTCGAGGGCAGCCAGCTCGGACTGCAGATTCACGAGTCGGTCGGGCATCCCATCGAGCTGGACCGCGTGCTCGGCCAGGAAGCCAACTTTGCCGGGACGAGCTTCCTGACGCTGGACCAGCTCAATCAACTCAAATACGCCTCGGGGATCGTGAACGTGGTCGCCGACGCGCGCCTGGAGCACGGTCCCGGGCTGGGCACGTTCGCCTACGACGACGAAGGGGTTCCCGCGCAGTGCACGGAGATCATCAAGGACGGATGGTTCCGCGGCTATCTCTCGAACCGGGAGACGGCGCATCTTATCGGGCTGCAGCGCTCCTCGGGCACCATGCGCACGGAAAGCTGGAACCGCCTGCCGATCATCCGCATGACCAACATCAGCCTGTTGCCCGGCGCGTGGCCCTACCGCGATCTCCTCGCCGACACCGACGACGCCATCCTCATGGAGACCAACCGCTCCTGGTCCATTGACGACCGCCGCTACCAGTTTCAGTTTTCCACGGAGATCGGCTGGGAGATCAAGGGCGGGAAGAAGGGCCGGATGCTGAAGAATCCGAGCTACAGCGGGATCACCACGGAATTCTGGAACGGCTGCGACGCCATCTGTACGCGCGAGCACTGGACGCTGTGGGGCACGCCCAACTGCGGCAAGGGCCAGCCCATGCAGACCATGGGCACGGGCCACGGCGCCGCGCCGGCGCGCTTCCGCAATGTGCGCATCGGCTCGGCCTTCGCAAAGATATGAGCGCTGCACGCAAAACACGAGACCAGGCGGGGAAGGGCGCCGCGCCGCAACTGCGCTCCGCGCGCGAACTTCGGGGCATCGCCGAAAGCGTCCTGCGCCTGGCCAAAGCCGCGGGCGCACCGGAAGCGGAAGTGCAGCTCGACGAAGTGTCCGACGCGCTGACGCGCTTCGCCAACAATGCCATCCATCAGAACGTCGCGGAACACGGCCTGACCGTCTCCATCCGCACCGTCGTGGACGGGCGCACGGCGCGGGCCACCACCAACCGCGTAGACGAAGACGCGCTGCGCGCCGCGATCGAGGCTTCCCTGTCACTGGCGCACAGCCAGCCGAAAGACCCGCGTCTGCTGCCACTCCTCAGGCGGCAGCGCTACGCGCGCGTAAACCGCTTTGTGCCGGCCACGGCCGCGCTGCGCCCGGAAGAACGCGCCCGGGCTGTGCGCGGCGTCTGCGACCTGGCGGTGAAGCGGGGGCAGAACGCCGCCGGAATCTTTTCCAGCGGGCAGATGCAGATGGCCATCGCCAATTCCCGGGGGCTTTTCGCCACCTACCGCCAGACACGCGCCGAATTTTCCGTCACCATGCAGGAGGCGCCGGCGGCGAGCTGGGCCAAGGCCAACTCGCCGCGGGTTGCGGATATTCATCCGCCGGAGCTGGCGCAGCGCGCCAGCGACAAAGCGCACCGCGGGGTGGACGCGCGCGAGCTGCCTCCCGGGCGGTACACCGTGATTCTGGAACCCGCGGCGGTACTCGACCTCGTCGGGTTCCTTTTCTACGACTTCGCGGCCACGGCGCTGGAGGACAAACGCTCCTGCCTGAACGAGCGCATGGGCACGCAGCTTTTTGGCAAAAACATCACCATCGCCGACGACGTCTGCCACCCTTTGCAGATGGGGGCCCCGTTCGACGGCGAGGGTTTGCCGCGGCAGCGCATGCTGCTGGTGGACCGCGGAGTGCCCAAGAACCTGGTCTATTCGCGGTATGCGGCAAAGCAGGCGCGGAAGCAGCCGACCGGGCACGGATTTGCGCTGCCCAACGAGTATGGGGAAGCGCCGATGAATCTGGTGTTTACCGGGGGCCAGTCCTCGCTCGAGGAGATGGTCGCGGGGACGGAACGCGGGCTGCTGGCCACGCGGCTGTGGTACATCCGCGAGGTGGATCCCTACGAAAAAGTGCTCACGGGGATGACCCGCGACGGTCTATTCCTGGTGGAAAAGGGCCGGGTCACCACCGCAGTGCGCAATTTTCGCTTCAATCAATCGGTCCTGGAGATGCTGCGCAACGTGGAGCTGCTGGGCCCTGCCGTGCGCGCCACAGGTGAAGAAGCGTTCGAAATGGTCGTTCCGGCCATGAAAGTGCGGGACTTCCACTTCAGCGAAGTCACCAAGTTTTAGCCTTTCCCGCGGGTCCAAGAACCCCCGGGAGGACTCCCCGGGCCCCCCACAAATTCCGATTTAGCGAATCGAAATTCTGCGTTGTACATTCCGGCGCCACCCCGGTAAAAAACTAGTATGTATCGTCAGCCACACTGGGGCCATCCGGATCATGACGCTTGCGGAACGGGCTTTGTCGCCCGGCTCGGCGGCCCGCCCACGCACGAAATTGTGGAACTGGCGCTGCAAGCGCTCGAGCGGCTCTCGCACCGCGGCGGGGTGGATGCCGACGGGGCGAGCGGAGACGGCGCCGGATTGCTGACGGCCATCCCCGATGAGTTTTTTCGGGCGCGTGCCGCGGAAGAGGGTGTTGTTCTGCCGGCGCAGTACGGTCTGGGTGTGCTCTTTGTGCCGCCGGCACGCGAGAAATGGGCGCGGGAATCGGTGGAGATGGCCGCGGCCGAGGAGCGGCTGCGCTTTCTGGGCTGGCGGGTGGTACCCACGCAGGGAGACGCGGTCGGCAGCAAAGCGCTGGCCACGATGCCGCGCATTCTGCAGTTTTTCATCGGCGCGCCGGAGGGGGCCGCGGGGACGCGGCCGTTTGAGTCGCGCCTCGCTGTGCTGCGCAAACGCGCGGAGACGCTGGTGCCGGAAGGCGCCTACTTCTGCTCGCTCTCTTCGCGGAGCGTAGTGTACAAGGGCTTGCTCACGCCGGGGCAGTTCCCGCGGTTCTACAGCGATCTGCGCGATACCTCGTTTGAGACGACGTTCGCGATTTTCCACCAGCGCTACTCGACGAATACGCAGCCGTCGTGGCACTTGGCACAGCCCTTCCGGCACATCGCGCACAACGGGGAGATCAATACCATCGTGGCCAACCGGCGCTGGCTGCGCGCCCAGGAGCCGGACATCCGGGCGCAGTTGGGCGTGGAGAGCTGGTTCCGCGTGCTGGAGCCGAACGTCAGCGATTCGGCCAGCCTGGACAACGGGTTCGAACTGGAGCTGCTGCTGGGGCAGTCGCCGGAAAAGGCGCTGCTGCGCATGGTGCCGCCAGCCTTTGCGAACGATCCGGAGCTCCCTGCGGCGGAGCGTGCCGCGCTGGAATCGCTGTGCGAAGCGGAAGCGCCGTGGGACGGTCCGGCCGCGCTGATCTTCAGCGACGGCGAGTATGTGGGCGCGAAGCTGGACCGCAACGGGCTGCGCCCGCTGCGCTACCTGCGCACGCGCGACGGCCTGGTGATTGCGGGCTCGGAGGCGGGGCTTCTGGACGTGCCGGAAGCGCGCATCGCCGAGCGCGGGCGGCTGGGCCCGGGCGAAATGCTGCTGGTGCAGCCGGTGGCGGGCGAAATCTTCCGCTGGGCGGAGGTGCTCGAGCGCGTGGCCGCATCCGTGCCGGAAAGCAACGCCGCGCCGCTGCGACGTCTGCAGTCCGCGGATGCCGCGGTGGAGGCGCCGGAAGAGCCGCAACGTCTGGCTGCCGCGCTGGGCTGGACCGAAGATCAATTCCGGATTCTGTTTTCCGCGCTGCCCAAGGGCAAGGAAGCCGACTGGAGCATGGGCGACGACGCGCCGCCGGCGTTTCTCTCTGCGCTGCCGCGGCCGCTGTGGGACTACTGCAAGCAGCGCTTTGCGCAGGTGACCAATCCTCCCATCGATCCGTTGCGCGAAGCGCACGTTATGTCGCTGGACCTCAACTTGGGGGGCAAAGTGGTGCTGCCTTCGCCGCTGCTCGGCTCCAGCCAGATGGCGGAGCTCGCGGCCCTCCTGGGGCCGGTACAGCGCATCGATTTTACTTTTCCTGTAGTAGACGGTGTCTCTGGTGCGCGCCGCGCCCTTCTTACCCTCGCCGCTACCCCGGCCGGGGCCGGTGCGCGCCCGGGGCTCATCCTGCTGTCGGATCGCGGCGCGAGCCGGGAGCGCGGGGCGTTGCCGGCGTTGCTGGCCACCGCGGCGGTGTGGAAGGCGATGGTCGCGGCGGAACTGTGGGATGTGCCTCTGGTGGTGGAAACCGGGCAGGCGTTCGACACGCATCACGTGGCGCTGCTGGTGGCTGGGGGGGCGTGCGCGGTGCATCCGTATCTGGCGCTGCACTTCGCGGAATCGGCCGTACCGGGCGGCGTGACCGCGATGCGCCGGGCCGTGGATGCGGGCTTGCGCAAGGTCCTCTCGCGCATGGGGATTTCCACGCTGGCCAGCTACCGCAACAGCCATCTCTTTGAAATCATCGGCCTGGAAGAGGCGGCCTGCGCGGAATACTTCGAAGATGCGGCCTCCTATCTCGGCCGCAAGCGACTCGACGACGTGCTGGGCGACTACCTGCGGATGCATTCCGCGGCGTACACCGGGGAAACCGCCGGGCTGCCCGACGCCGGCTTGTACCGCTTCCGCAAAGTGGGCGAACGCCACGCCACGTCTCCGGACGTTGTGCGCCGGATGCATGCCTTCATCAATTCCCCGGACGCCGCGAATTACGAAGCCTATGAAAAGCTGGGCATTCGCGCCGAGCCGGTGTCGGTGCGCGACATGCTCGGCCTGGTACCGGGGCAGGCGGTGCCGCTCGAAGAGGTGGAGTCCGAACATTCCATCCTGCGGCGTTTCAGCACCCAGGCGATGTCGCTCGGCTCGCTCAGCCCGGAAGCGCACCGCACCCTGGCGCTGGCCATGAATCAGCTCGGCGCGCGCAGCAATACGGGCGAGGGCGGGGAAGATCCCGCGCTCTACAGCCGCGAGCCGGCGGCCACGAACAAGATCAAGCAGGTGGCTTCGGGACGTTTTGGGGTGACGGCGGAGTATCTGGTGAACGCCGAAGAGCTGGAAATCAAGATGGCGCAGGGCTCCAAGCCCGGCGAGGGCGGGCAGCTGCCGGCGCACAAAGTGACCGCGTACATCGCGCGCATCCGCCACGCGGTGCCGGGCACGCCGCTGATTTCGCCGCCGCCGCACCACGATATTTACAGCATCGAAGACCTGGCGCAGCTGATCTACGACTTGCGGGCCATCAATCCGCGGGCGCGGATTGGAGTGAAGCTGGTGTCGGGCACGGGCGTGGGGATCATCGCCGCGGGCGTGGCCAAGGCGGGCGCCAACGTGGTCACCATCAGCGGGCACGATGGCGGCACGGGCTCTTCGCCGCTCACCTCGATCAAGAACACCGGGCTGCCGTGGGAACTGGGCCTGCGCAACGCCCACGAGGCGCTGACGCGGACCGGGCTGCGCTCGCGCGTAACCCTGCGCGTGGACGGCGGGCTGAAATTCGCGCGCGACGTGGTGCTCGCGGCCATTCTCGGCGCGGACGAGTTCGGCTTCGGCACCGCCGCGCTGCTGGCCGTCGGCTGCGTGATGGCCCGGCAGTGCCACCTGAATACGTGTCCGGTGGGCATCGCCACGCAGGACGAAACGCTGCGCGCGCGCTTTGAAGGCAAGCCGGAGATGATCGTCTCCTACTTCCAGGCCCTGGCGCACGAGGTGCGCGAATGGCTGGCGCGGCTCGGCGTGCGCTCGCTCAACGACCTGGTGGGCGACGAAACCAAGCTCCGCGCCCGGGTCGCCGAGGACGCCGCCTGGCTCAAGCCCTTCCTGACGGCGCCGCCACGCTCCACGAGCGGCCGCGTGGAATGCGCGCCGCGGATGGTACCCGACGGTTACGACATCGTCTGGCATCCCGGCACGGCGGCCAGCGGGCGCAACAGCGTGCTCACGCTGCGCAACGCGCACCGCACCATCGGCGCGCGCTGGACCGGCGAGTTCGTGAAGCGGCACAGCGCGGGGCAGGCTGCGGACGAGAAGCACGAAGCGGCGTTTCGCGGCACGGCCGGACAGAGTTTCGGCGCGTTCCTGGTTTCCGGCATCACGCTGCGGCTGACCGGGGAAGCCAACGACTACGTGGGCAAGGGGCTGTGCGGCGGCACCATCGCGGTGACCGCGGGGACCCGCGCATCGCGGCGCGGCGACGTGCTGATCGGCAATACCGTGCTCTACGGCGCGACCTCCGGACGGCTCTTCGTCGCCGGGCGCGCCGGGGAGCGCTTTGCGGTGCGCAACAGCGGCGCGCTGGCCGTGGTCGAAGGCACGGGACAGCACGCGTGCGAATATATGACCGCGGGCGTCGCCGTGATCCTGGGTTCCACGGGCTTCAATTTCGGCGCGGGCATGACCGGAGGGCTGGCGTATCTGGCGTCGGAAGCGGAGCACGGATTGAACCGCGAGTTTGTCTCCATTGTGCCGCCCAGCAGCGAGGAAGAGGAGTGGCTGCGCCTGGTGCTGCAGGAGCACGTGCGGCTGACGGGAAGCCCGCGCGCCGCGAAGCTCCTGGCGCAGAAAGGGCCGCTGCCGCTGTGGCGGGTGCAGCCGGTGCAGCTGCCGTGCGCGGTGGAGGCCACCTGGAAGCCCATCCTCGCGCAATTGCGCAGCGAGGCGCCAGCGCCAGCGCCGGAAGGCGTTTCCACAATTTCCCAAACAGTGGTTGGTGCTTGAGCGGTGGTACGTGAAAAGCGGTGGCGGAAGGGTGGATCGGCCTGGGGAGCCGTAAAGAACGGTAAAGTCGCGCAAGATCGGCTATAATTTATTCTTACCGTTCGAATCATGGATTTCGACCAGCTCACCACGTTCGTGCAAGTTTCCAAGCTCGGGAGCTTCTCCCGGGCGGGGCAGAAGGTTTTTCGTTCGCAGTCCGCGGTAAGCGCGCAGATCCGCCAGCTGGAGCAGAGCTACGGCGCGAAACTCCTCGACCGCACGGCACGCTCCGTGCATCTCACCCCCGCGGGAGAAGTGCTGCTGGACTACGCCGTGCGCCTGCTGCGCCTGCGCGATGAATCCCTGCAGGCCGTCGCCGACCACAGCGATTCGGTGCAGGGCCCGGTGGTCTTCGGGGCCAACGAGGCCACCTGCCTGTATCTTCTGCCGGACATCTTCGCGGAGTACCAGAAGCGCTACCCGCTGGTGCAGATCAGCATCTACCGCAATTTCAGCCACAAGATCCTGCAGCGGCTGGAGGAAGGCGCGATTGACGTGGGCATCGTCACCCTGCCGGTGCGCTCGCCGAATTTGAAAGTCCATCCGGTCTTTCGCGACCGCCTGATGCTGATGGTCAGCCCGCGCAATCCGCTGGCGCACCATAACAAGGTCACGCTGGAGGAAGTCGCCCAGCAGCCTTTGATCTTTCCCAAAACCGGCTACACGCGACAGGTGCTGGACAAGCTCTTGCGGCCATACCGCTCGCGCTTGCATGTGGCCATGGAGCTGCCGAGCATCGGCATGATCAAGAAGTTCGTGGCCGCCAATGCCGGCGTTTCCTTCATCAGCGAAAGCTTTGCGCGCGACCAGGTCAAGACCGGCGAGGTGAAACTGCTCTCGCTGGAGGGCGTGGAGCTCTGGCGCGAGCTGGGGCTGGTGTACCGGCGCGACCGCAGCATCCCGCGCGCCGCGCAGGCCCTCATCGCCCTCATCCGCGAGCACCGCAAGACCCACGGCGCCACCGAAGCCGCCTCCCGCTGAGTTCCTCGAAACTCGAAACGCGAAACTCGAAACGCGTGTTCCCCTTGGCAGACGATCTTTGACGAATTTCGGTTTTCGTATTTCGTCTTTCGAATCAGTGTGCGGTGAAATCCAGGCTGGCGATGGCTCGGGAGATGACGTTTTCCTGGATCTGGATGAGATCGCTGTCCGCGTAAGTCATTCCCAGGATGGTGAAGTAGTCCTTGCCGCGCGCGATCACCACCAGCCGGCCCGACCAGTCGTGCTCGCCTTCCGTGCCGCGATAGCGGTATTCCACCGCCGGTAAGCCGCCCACCTGGGTCTTTTTCTGCTCCAAGCGGCGGAAGTTGGTGTAGGCGTCCTGCAGGCGGCGCTCGATGGAGGCCGCGGCGGCGTCCAGGGGGGCATTCGATTTCTCGATGCCGATGACCATCAGCGTGGATTCGTTGGAAGTGCCCAGGGCGGCGATGGCGTTGGGCAGGGCGCGGCGCGCTTCTTCCTGCAGGTTCCAGCTTGGCGCTTTGAACATCCGGAAGCCATAGGTGTAGTTGATGTAGGTGTTGCCCTGGACCTCTTCCCGGTTCGGCGGCGGCGCAGACTCCTGGGGAGGCGCTGCGGGCGGTTCGGCAGGTTTCGCTGCGGGCGGTGTCGCGACGGCGGTTGTCGACGCGACGGGCTTTTCCGCCGCTGTATCGCTCTTGGCGGGAGGCGGTGGTGTCTTCGCCGGAGATGCGGTCTTGCTGGCGGTCTTTTCCGGTTGCGGCGCGGGCTTTGGTGGTTCCGGAACCTCTTCTTTCTTGGCCGCTGGCTTTTCGGCGGGTTTGGGCGGCGCGGGGGTCGAAGGAATGATCGCGGAAATCTTATTTTTTTCGACGAGGACAAATCCAAAGTCGGTCTTGACCTTGAACATGTTGTCTTCGTAGGCGACGATCACCCCGTAGAGTTTTTTGCCGTCCTTGAGGCGGATCTCATCGGCCGCGGCAGGCAGGGCCAGCGCGCAAGCCACGAAGAGCAAGAGGCCGCGCGTTACGCGCAGCGGGCCCATCGGAGGCCTGGGGTGCTTCGGAGGGACAGCCATGCAAAAAGTATGGTCCTGCGCTTTTCGCGCGGCAAGGCTTACGCGCGCGGGGGTGTCCGGCGCGCCACCTCCGCCAGCAGCGCGCCGACGCGCGCCGCCACGCGCTCCAGTTCTTCCACTGCCGTGCTCAGCCGCACGCGCAGCGGTTCCGGCAACTGCCCGTGCGTCTGCTGCAGGGCCAGCGCTTCCGCCAGCAGGCGCAGTTGCTTGCGGTTCCGCGGGTTGAGGCGCTCCCAGAGGCGGCGGCCGGTGCTGCGGTTGCGCCCCAGCCACTCCTCGGCGGTAGTTTCTGGCTGCCCCGCCTCCGGTTCTGGCAGTTGCGGCCCTTGGACTCTTGTCTTAATCATGATGGATAGAACATTTGCTTCTAGCTGTGGCAGCCCGTCAGTTTCCGAAGCCGGTCACGAAGTTCTCGTTGCGCTGTGTATGTCCTTCGACTGTCGCTACGATGACATTCCCTACAGTGGCAATGCCGGAAACCTTGGGATGCCTTCTTCGTACGGTCAGGTGGGAATTCCGCGAGTGGTTTCCATTTGCCGCAACCTGGGCACAATTTGCCTTCGATGTCATTTCTGACGATTATTGCCATCGAGAGTTACCTCCCTTCACTTGCCTGTCTTGCCGTCTTCCTCAGCAATCCCAGTTTTCGTTCTTTGCCATCTTCATCAATGAGAAACGCCGTATTGTTCTTCTCAATCGCAAACTTAACGGGGCCATTCACGGTGAGATTTATCGGTTTGGCTGATTTCCAGTGGAGCTCATAGATCGTAGTTTCTGTTTCGATCGTATAGAGCCATGATTTGATTCTTCCGGCGACAATCGCCCCATTAATAGGCATGGCAACCGCGCCTCCCTCTTTTTCCTCTGCGAATACGAGCTTTCCTGTTTGCCACGCGCGCTGTTTTTCTTTGGCAAGTAGTGGCGTAAGGATAAGGAAGATACAGACCATAGTTAACGGGATTCTTTTTTGCATTTTGGTGAGCCTCACAATTCTCTGGGCAATTGGTAGAACAATGGGCATTCGTAAGAAAGATACTCCTCATTTATTCAGCGGGGCTAGGGTCTCGCAGTGAATCTGCCCGGCGGGCTCGACGCGCCCGGTGACGCGCAGCGCGCGCGTCTCATAGACCAGGCCGGCGAAGCGCTCGTAGACGCCGGGGAAGAGCACCGCTTCGAACAGGCCGCGCTGGTCTTCCAGGGTAATGAACATCATGTTCCGATGGTTCTTGGTGCCCACATGCCGGAATGTCACCACCCAGCCGCACAACGCCACGCGTTTCCCGTGCAGTTCCTCCAGGGCGTCGCTCCAGATTTCGCCGTTGCGCGGCAGAAAGTCCAGCGGGTGCCCGCTGACGCAGACCTCCAGGATCTCCCGCTCGTAGCGCAGCTTCTGCTGCGGCGTGTACTCCGGTGCAGGCATCGCCTGCAGCGCCACACCCAGTCCGTCTTCGGACACGGCCTGCGAAAACAGGAGTTCTGACGTCCCGCAGGGCTCCGAGCCGCTGGGGGTTCGGAGCCGGGGGGCCGCTCCGGGTCTTTTTACCTGCAGCAAGTTCCACTGCCAGAGCAGCTCCGGGCGCGTCCTGGCGCAGACCTCCTCGAACGCGCCGCATTTAATCAGCGCCTCGATCTCGTCGCGCTCGAGCGGCACGCGGCGCAGAAAATCCGGGAGGCCGCGAAAGATGCCGCCGGTTTCGCGGGCGCGCAGGATGGCGGTGATGGTTTCGAGGCGCAGGCCTTTCACCTGCAGCAGGCCGATGCGCAGGGCTTTCTTCCCGCCGGTCAAGATCTCTGCGGTGTACTCCATCCGCGAATGATTCACCGACGGCGGGCGCACCGCGATCCCCCAGCGCTTGGCCTCCTCCACGTACGCCGAAACGTGATAGAAGCCCGCGCCGGCGCTGCACATCGCCGCCAGAAACTCCGCCGGGTGGTGCGCCTTCAGATAGGCCATGCGGTAGGAGAGGTCCGCGTAGGTTGCGGCGTGTGCCTTACAGAAGCCGAAACCCGCGAATTTCTCAACCATCTGCCAGGTCTCTTCGCGCGCGCTGCCGGCCAGTCCCATCTGCGCGGCGGCTTTCAGGAATTTGGCGCGCAGGCGCTCGCGTTCACGCTGCCCGGAGAATTTCGCGGCCGAGCGGCGCACGATGTCGGCTTCCGCCAGGGACATACTGCCCACGGCCTGCGCGATCTGCATCACCTGCTCCTGGTAGATGCACACGCCCAGGGTGCCGCCGAGGATCTTCTCGAGCGCCGGGTGCGCGTAGGTAATCCGTTCTTTTCCGCGCAGGCGCTGCAGGAACAGCTCTTTCGAGCCGTACTCCGACGCGCCCGGGCGGATCAGCGCCAGCGCCGCGGCGATCTCCTCGAGCGTGCGCGCGCGCATGGCCCGCAGCAGCCCGCGCATGCCCGGCGATTCGATCTGAAAAACGCCCATGGTGCGGCCTTCGGAGAGCATTGCGCAGGCGGCCGGGTCGTTCTCGGGAATGGCGTCGAGGTCGATCTGACGGGGGCGCGGGCGCGGCGTCGCGCCGTCCGGAGCAACCTGGACCTCCCGCGCAACGGCGCGTTCGCTCGCGCGTTCGATGTCGCGCGCGATGTCGCGCTCGCTAGCGCACTCGATATTGTCCAGCGCCAGGGACATGGTGGTCAGGCCGCGCTGGCCGAGCAGGTCCATCTTGATCAGGCCCAGGGCCTCCACGGCGTTCATGTCGTACTGCGTGACGACGATGCCTTTCGTGGCGCGTTCGAGCGGCGCCAGTTGCGTCAGCGGCCGCGCGGAAATCACCGTGCCGCAGGGATGAATTCCCAGGTGGCGCGGCGCGTCGTCCAGGCGCTCGGCGACGTGCAGAATCGTTGGCCACGGTTCGTGGTTTACCGGCAGGTCGCGGCATTGCGGCAGCGCAGCGATGGCCGCGCGGATCTCGCGCACCGGGCGGTGCGGCAGCCGTTTGGTGAAGTGGTTGACCTCGCCGGGCGGCACGCCGAAGACTTTGGCGACCTCGCGGATGGCCAGGCGGGCATGCATGGTGATGAAGCTGCCGATCATGGCCACATGCTCCGCTCCCCAGCGCGCGTAGACGTAATCGAGCAGTTCATCACGGCGCGCGCCGCAGATGTCGATATCGATGTCCGGACAATCGCCGCGCTGCTCGTTGAGGAAGCGCTCGAAGTACAGCCCCCAGCGCAGCGGGCAGACGCAGGAAATGCCCAGGCAGTAGGTCACGATGGAGCTGGCCGCCGAGCCACGCGCCACCGCGGGAATCCCGCGGCGCCGCGCCTCCTCCACGATGTCCCACACCAGCAGGAAATAAGGAGCCAGGTGCAGCTTCTCGATCACTTGCAGTTCGTGCGTGAGCCGCGCCAGCACCTCCGGGCGCAGAGGGTTGACCGCTTCGCGGTCAGACTTGAAGTCGTAGCGCCGCCGCGCGCCCTCGAAGCTCAGCTTCCAGAGATAGGAGAAGGGCGTTTCGCCCGCGGGCACGGGAAATTCCGGGAAGAGCAGCTTGCCCAGCTCGAGCTGCAAGTTGCAGCGCTCGGCGATCTCCAGCGTCGCCCGCAGCGCGTCCGCCCGCCCGTGCTGCTCGGCAAAGAGCCGCTGCATCTCCGCGGCGGGTTTGAACCAGGCTTCGCCGCTGGTGATCTCCGGCGGCGCGACGGTGGTCAGCAGCCCGCCGGTGCGGATAGCGTTCACCGCGCGGTGGTGCAGGTGCTCTTCGGGGCGCAGGAAGTGCACGTTGTTGGTGGCCGCGAGCGGCACGCCCAGCGCGCGGCCTAGTTGTTGCGCTTCGCGCAGCGCGCGCCCATCGCCCGGAAAGAGCAGCTGCACCTCCAGATACAGCGCGTCGCCGAAGATCTCCTTCAGCCGCGCGTAGTGACTGGTGACGGGTGACTCGTGGTTCGTGACTAGTGCGATCACGCCCATGCTGTGCTCCGCCAGGGTATCGAGCGGAACGGGCACTTCTGCAAGCTGCCTTTGGGTTACAAGCCGGCACATGTTGCTATAGCCTTGTGCATCCGCCGCCAGCAGCACCAGCGGCAGGCTCGCCGAATTTCGAATTTCGTTTTTCGAATTTCGAAACTCGAAACTCGAAACTGGAAAAACGGTGTCCAGCACCGTGCCCACAATCGGCTTCACCCCCGCCTTCTGCGCCGCCTGATAAAACGGCACGGCCGCGTACATCCCGCCCGTGTCCGTGAGCGCCACGGCGGGCATCTGCTGCGCGGCCGCCGCGGCCACCAGCTCCTCGGGCGATCCCACGCCGCGCAGGAACGAGTAGTGACTGTGGCAATGGAGATGGATGAACATGGTGGTTCGTGACCCGTGACGCGTGCCTGTAACCCGGGCGGAGACACTCGCGCAATGCGAGGTCTTCCACGAGTCACGGGTCACCAGTCACGAGTCACTACACGTGCGGGCGCACGCCTTTCTGTTGGTTCAACTCAAGGTAGGGAAGGGATGTAAAAACCGGCTACCGCGACAGGCACGGCGTCGAAAGCACCAGCCCGTCCGGCTTGGTGGCGTAGTGCTCGCGCAAGGCGAGCCCCTTGCCGTAAAAGACGGCGTTCCAGCCGTAGCGCCCGCGCACCGTGTCCACGCCGTGATTCAGTTCCCGGCGGCGGTTGGCGGCGGTATCGAAGAGCTCGTTCTGGCGGCGGTCGGGCTCAAGGTTGGTCACGCTGACGCCCACCAGACGCACGGCCACGCGCCGGGTGAAGAGTTCGCCAAAGAGTTGCCGGGCCGCGGCCAGCAGTTCGCGCTCGTCGTTGGTCGGGCGCACGAGCCGCTCGGTGCGCTGCGCGGAGAAAGAGTCGGCGTAGCGCAGGCGCAGGCCGATGGTGCGCGCCTGGCGGCCGTAGTCGCGCAGCGTCGCGCCGATGCGCTCGGAGAGATACTCGAGGAGCCCGCCAAGAAATTCCGTGTCGATGGTGCCGCCCTCGATGGTCGTCTCGCGGGAGACCGATTTCGGCGTTCCCGGGGCCAGCACTTCGCGCCCGTCGAGGCCCCGCGCGCGTTCCCAGATCTGCCGGCCGACGGCTTCACCGAACGCCGCCGCCAGCGCCGGCTGGGGAATCCGCCGCAACTCGCCGATGGTTTGCACGCCGCGCTCGGCCAGCTGCGCCGCGTGCACGTGGCCGATGCCGTGCAGTTTTTCGACCGGCAGCGGCGCGAGGAATTCCTCTTCATCGCCGGGGGAAACGATGTGGAAGCCGCGCGGCCGCTGGAGCCGCGAGGCGATTCCCGCCACTACCTTGCTCGTTGCCGCGCCCACGGAAACGCTCAGGCCCGTGCGCCCCAGGATCTCCGCCTGCAGCCGGCGCAGCGCCGCCGGGAAGTCCGGATAGAGCCGCTCGGTGCCGCGGAAATCGAGATAGAAGTCGTCCAGCGCCGCGGTCTCCACCGCCGGGGTGTAGGTTTCCAGGATGCGCCGCACGCGCTCGGCAAAGTCCGCGTAGTGCTCGTACTGCCCGGGGACGACCACCGCCTTGGGGCAGATGCGCAGCGCCTCGCGGAAGCTCATGGCCGTGCGCACCCCGCGGAACTTGGCCTCGTAGCTGGCCGAAGCCACCACGCCGCGTCCCACCAGCACCGGCTTGCCGCGCAGCTTGGGGTTGAGCACCTGCTCCACCGAGGCGAAGAACGCGTCCACGTCCACGTGCACGATGTGGGGATGCTTTGCGCTGCGGAGTTTGCCCAGTCCGAGCCACCGCGCGGGTGACCAGGAGGTTTTTTCCGCCGCGCTTTCCGGGGTTTCGGAAAAAGCCGCAGGGCTGGCGCCCTGCGCTACAGCTTCGTGCGGAATCGCATTGCTGGGTGGGGCAGGGAATGTGCTTTCGACGCAGGTTTGCATGGCAGCTCCTGTTAAGTGTGACCGCAGAGCGGTCAACGCAGGGAAACGAGCGGTTTTTCTGGACGTTCGCCCGCGGGATTTAACGGGTGGCGACCGGCTCCTGCGAGTCGCCAGGACCCTGGAGCCGGAACGCCACCCGCTTCCCGTTTCCTCTACCAGGGGGGACTATAGGCGAACAAAAAGCGAAAGTCAAGAAAACTCTGCGCACTCTTGCCGGGACTAGGGTCTTTCTCAGAACACGCGGCCGAGGCGGAAGAACCACTTCTGGTGGCTGCTGTCGCCGACGCTGCCGCCCAGGAAGATGGGCCCGAAGGCCGTCTGCACCAGGATGCCGCCGGAGAAATCGTTGGGGAGGCGCGCGGCCGTGGAGCCGGGATTGGCCGCGCCGTACATCTTTCCGAGCTCGTACTGGGCCGTGAAGTAGATCTTCTTGCCGAAAAACGGCGGCAGGTCCATGAGGTTGCGCAGGTAGCCGCCCTGGAAGAGGAAATACTGGTTGCCGCGCAACTCGTTCATGCCGTAGGCGGCGAGGCGCTCCGGCCCGCCGAGGGCGAACTGCGGCAAGCCGGTCTGTTGCAAGCCGAAGGTCGTGCCACCCGAGGAGAGCAGGAAGAAGGAATTGGCGCGGGAGAGCGGCTGGAAATAGCCGGTGCGCAGCTCCAGGACGGGGAAGGACTCGCCGGCGCCGGGGCTCTTGACGTACCAGTGGAAATTGGATTCGATGCGCAGGCCGCGGCGGGGGATCTCCGGGTCGTCGGTCCAGTCGGTGCGGTAGCGCAGGCGCGCGGCGCTCCAGGCGCCGTTCAGAGCGGGGAGCAGCGGCGCGCCGATGCGCAGTTTGTTGCTGTAGTAGCCGGCTTCGTAGCCCACGCGCAGCTCGCTGAAGCGGTCGAAAGCGTAGCCCAGATCCGCACCCGTCGCCGCGCGGTTCACGCGGTATTCGGCGAGCGGGTCGTTCTTCTCGTAGATTTTGTACGCGGAGTTGCCCACGCCGATCTCCGGCGCAAGAAACCATTTGCTGGCTGCGGTGAAGGGGTGGAAATATTCGGTGTGCACGCTGTACTGCGAGCCGAAGAGGAAATCGGTGCGCCATTCCGAGCGGTAGCCGCCCACGTCGAGAAACGTCAGCCGCGCCCCCAGCGTGAAGTTGGCCTCCCCGGTTTCCGAGCCCTCCAGTTCGAAGCCGGGCTGCAGCGTGCGCGAGGTGAAGCCTTTCTGGTGCACGTCGATGAGCAAGCCGTCGCGGCCCTCGCTGGCGGTCATGCGGTAGCCGGCCTGGTCGAAGCGGCCCATGCCGGTCAGTTGGGTCAGATCGGCCTCCAGCTTCCGGGTGTCCAGCGGACGGCCCTGATATCGGGCGAGCAGGCTCTCGATATTTTTCTTGGTGTCCGCATCGGCGCCGTGCACTTCCACGAACTGCGGCACGGGCACGGTGTGCCTCTCCCGGGCCGCGCGCTCGCGGAGGTATTCGGCCCAGGCCGCGTCGTCCAGCGCATAGGGCGCCAGCAGGCGCGACTTCTCCTGCGCCGCCGCCAGCCCCTTGGCGATAATGGCTTCGTGGCGCTTGTATTCCGTGGAGCTGTAGCCGGCAAGGTCCACGCTGATGACCAGGTCCGCGTTGGCCAGCCCGCGCAGCTCGTTTTCATTCAGCACCGCGTCAATCGAGCGGTCCAGCACCTCGAACAGCGACTGAATGCTCTCCGCATCCGGTTTTTTCTTCTGCAGGTGCACGGCGATGACGATGTCCGCGCCCATCTGGCGTACGGCGTCGGTCGGCAGGTTGTCCAGCAGGCCGCCATCCACGTAGACGTGCTCGCCGAGGCGCACCGGGTTGAAGACCCCGGGCAGGGAGATGGTGGCGCGCAGGGCCTCCGCCAGCGGGCCGTCGCGAAAGGTCACCTGCTTCCCGCTCACCAGGTCGGTAGCCACGCAGCGGAAGGGGATCGGCAGGGCGTCAAAGTCCTTCACGTTCGAATAGGGCAGCGTCTCTTTTTCGATCAGCAGGCCGATCTGCTGTCCGGTGTTCAGCCCGGCCGGGAGGGTCACCCCGCTGCGCAGGCGCAGGAGCAGCGCATTGGGGAAGGCGCGCTGGTCTTCCTTGCGGCGGAAGGAGATTTCACTGTAGGGGATTTCGGCGCCGAACGTGGCGTCCCAGTCCAGCTCCGCGACCAGTTTGCGCAGTTCCGCCGGGCTCTTGCCGCTGGCATAGAAGCCGCCCACCAGCCCGCCCATGCTTGTGCCGGCGACGTAGTCCACCGGGATGTGGTGCTGCTCCAGCCATTCGAGGACCCCGATATGCGCGAGGCCCAGCGCGCCGCCGCCTTCCAGGGCGATGCCGATCTTCGGCCGCGCCGCCGGTTGGGCGGCTTCCTTCGCCGGTTGTGGAGCTGATTGTTGCGCGCGCAGCGCGCAGGGAACCGCGAGTAAGAGAAAGACGACCAGACTTCGGCGCATCTGGGTGCTCCTTGTTGCGTTCGAACCTTTGTAAGCAGTGTAGCGCGAGGCGCCGATCCCCGGTGGTGCGGGTGTCCCGGGCGGGTGTCGCGGACACCAAGGGAGGCGAAACGCGAAACTCGAAACTCGAAACGCATCCTCTTTCATCGGGCTCTTGCGAATTTCGGATTTCGATTTTCGAATTTCCTCTTTCCGGTTCATGGCAGGTTTCTCTTGAAAAAGACGCTTTGCCGCACGACTGTAAATTTTTTCAGGCGCGCTGGGGAATGGGAAGCCGCGCGCATGGTATGGGGTCCCGCGGGGAATCGCAAAGGAGGACAATCATGAAAATGCTGCGAACGGGAAAGCCAGGAGTTGCGGCTTGTATTCTTTGCGGATTTTCCAGGGTTGCCGCAACAACAGGAAAGCTTCAGGCGCCTTCGCCGGCGTCCGCCTCGGCTGCGGCAATCGCCGCGCTGGCTTCCGAATTGGCTTCGTACTCGGGCGGCTCGGCCGGGCGCGTCTTGCGGTTGGCCAGTCCGATGCCGCCGAGGACCAGCGCTCCGCCGAAGATCTGCGTGGCGGCGAGCGGCTCGCCCAGCAGCAGCGCGGCCAGGACCGCGGTCAGCGGGGCCTGCGCCAGCAGGCTCACGGAAGTCGCCGTCGCGGGCAGATGGCCCATCGCATAGGTCAATCCGAGATAGCCACCCAGTTGCGAGACGAGGCCCAGGCCCAGCAGCGCGGCCCACGTGCGCCCGGAAGGCACAACGAACGACACGCCCATGGCCAGGTTCAGCACAAACAGGAAGATCGTGCTCGAGGCGATGGCCACCCGCAAAAACGCCAGCGTGCCGGTCGAGGAGCGCACGCGTTCGGTGACGATCAAATAGACGGCGAAGCAGCCGGAAGCGCCGAGCGCCATGGCATCGCCCACGCCGAGCCGCGCCAGCCGCGCCAGGTCGCCCCAGAGAATGATGAGCGTGCCCGACAAGGCCATCGCCAGCCCGATCCAGAACGCCGCCGCGGGCCGCCGCCGGAAAACCAGCCAGGTGATCAGACCCACGAATACCGGTGTGTTGTTGCCGAGCAGCGTGGCATTGGCCGCCGAAGTCTGCAGGATCGATGTGTTGTAGAGGGCGAGGTCCATCCCGAAGAAAACGCCGCCCATAGCAATAATCGCCAGGGTCGCGCGCGAAATGCGCTGCGCGGGCGGCTTCCGGAATCGGGCCGGCAAAAGCCGCGTTGGCAGAAACCACGTGGGCAGAAGAATGACCGCCGCAATCAGAACGCGGTAGAACGCCGACGCCGGTCCGGGGATGTCCGTCCAGCGCACGAACAGCGCCGACCAGGCGATGCACATCATTCCCGCAACCAGCGCCAGGTAGGGCAGGGAGCCGCCGGAGTGCGGCGCAGCGTTCGGATTGTCAGGCGCGGCCATGGGAATTGCACGCAGTATGGCACATGCGGCCAGTGCGCCGTAGCGCGGGGCGCCCCGCCGCACCCGGCCAATCTGGCCCGTGCTCGAATTTCTCGCGGAGGCGCAGCATCGGCGGCCGCAGGTGTACTAGAATCCTCGCTCGGTCCTTTCCCCGAGCAGGTGGCCTGACGACATGACAAATGCGGAAGCAAGAGACGCCCTGGAAGCGCTGCAGCCTCTTGAAAATGTGCGCGTCACCGGCCTGGCGCTGAATCTGCCCGGGCCGGTGGCCGCCGCGCGGCTGGCGCGCATGGGGGCCAGGGTCATCCAGATCGTGCCGCCTGCGGGCGATCCCATGGAGAGCTACAATCCCGATTTCTACCGCGCGCTGCATGACGGCCAGGAGATCATCCGCCTCGATCTGAAGAATTCCGCGGACCGCGAGAAGTTCGAGGCCATTCTGGCCACCACGGATGTGCTGCTCACGGCCTTTCGCCCCGCGGCGCTCGAGCGGCTTGCGCTGGGCTGGATGGCGCTGCATGCGCGGCATCCGCGGCTGTGCCAGGTGGCGCTGGTGGGCGACGCCGCGGGCGCGGAAAACGTGCCGGGGCACGACCTCACCTACCAGGCGGCGTGCGGCTTGCTCTCGCCTCCGGCGATGCCGCTGACTCTGCTCACGGACATGGCCAGCGCCGAGCGCATGGTGAGCACGACGCTGGCCCTGCTGCTGGCGCGGGCGCGCTCCCAGCAGGGCGGCTACGCGCAAGTGGTGATGACGGCAGTGACCGAAGATTTTGCTCTGCCGCTCTACCGGGGGATGACCGCGCCGGGCGGGTTCCTCGGCGGGGGCTCGCCCTTCTACAACCTGTACCGCGCGCGGGATGGCTGGGTGGCGGTAGCTGCGCTGGAGCCTCATTTTCAAAAGCGTCTCCTCGCCGAGTTGCATCTGGAATCCGCGGTGTACGAGAAGTTCTCCTCCCTTTTCGCGGAGCGCAGCGCGGCGGAGTGGCAGCGCTGGGCTGCCGAACGCGACCTGCCGCTGGTTGCCGTGCGTATGCCGCCGCCCGCTTCGCCCACCGCCGGCGGGTGAGCCCCCGGTTGAAGAGGGTGTTCGTTTAGCGGCGGGATGCTGCGCGGCCCCTTGTGGCGGCACTCGGTAAAGACTACGGTTCCCAGATAGAGGATGCGCCACCGGCAGGAACAAGGGAGAATCAGCGATGAGCGAAACGCTTCCGGCCGCGGCGGAGAAGCCTCCCGTAAGCCTGTGGGTGTGGCTCTTCCGCATCCTGCGCTGGAGCACTTACGCCGCGGCGCTCGTCACCGTGGCGCTCGCTCTGCACAAGAGTGCGCCTCCGCCGATCCAGGCCAGCCCGCTGGCCGCCGAGCGCGCCGAACAGAAAATCCGCCAGGTGGATGAGGCGCTGGCCTCCGGCACGCCCGCCACGCTGCGCCTGGACGAATCTGAACTCAACTCCTTCCTCGCAACACACCTCGATCTTGCGCCCAGCGCGAGCCCCGTTGCCGGAATCGCTTCCGCGCCCGCCACGCAGCCCGCCGCCGAGCCCACTGAGGGGCAAGTGCGCTCTTCGGTCCGGGACGTCAAGGTGCAGCTCATGGAAGACCGCATCCGCGCCTACATTGTCTTTGATTTGCACGGCAAGGAGATGACCTTGTAGCTCGAGGGCCGGCTCCATGACGTGAGCGGCTATCTGCAATTTGTCCCCACGGAGGGAGCCATCGGATCGCTGCCCATACCGCAATACGCCTTGGAGAACGCCCTGCGACGGGTGATGGAGTCGCCGGAAAACCGAGAGAAATTAAAGTTGCCAGCCGGTTTGGACGATATCCGGATCGAAAACGGGGAAGTCGTGATTTCGTACAAGTGAAGAGAGGCGCGGGAGTGGACAGGTTTGACTGTACTTTAAGCCTTTATTTTGTTGAAGGTACATTGTGCAAGAGCCTGCGAGTGGATTGCCCGGCTCTCGTTCTAGTACGCTGGTACTCTTTTTCCAGCAAACGATTTTGTACCCGCAGTCCTATTGTCGATTGGGACTCTCCCCACTAGAATCTGTACTCGTCCCAGGAGGCTCTGCCTTGACAGACGCCGAACGTCGCAATTCTCAGCGCTTTCAGATGCGCTTGCCGATCACCGTCCGCTGGAGCACCGGCGCCGCCGTGGCGGAAACCAGCACGGAGTCCCGCGATGTCAGCTCACGCGGGGTCTATTTCTTCCTCTCCAAGGATGTCAAGGAAGGTTCGGCGGTGGAGATCATTCTGACCTTGCCCAACGAGATTACGATGGCCGGTCCGGTCAAAGTGCGGTGCCTGGGCCGCGTCCAGCGCACCGAAGAGCGCGCGGAAGGCGCCATGGGCGTGGTCGCCGCCATTGAGCGCTACGAATTTCTGCGCAGCGATGAGGGCGAAAAGTAACGGATTTCTTGTCCGCTACCTGCGGAGGCGGGCAGGATAAGCCGGGGCGCCTCGACCCCTCAGCGGAGCGCCCCGGTTTTTTGCTCTGACGGCCAGCCCAGGCGTCCTTCCCGCCCAACGAAACATACGGCACTCGCGTTCCGTGAACCGCCTGCCTTTCAAGGGTGTACGCCCTTTCCACGGCGAAGCAACCGGCTCGCGGGGTTATCTTTGCGCCGCCTGCCCTTCGGGGCAGGCGATTTCCACAGGCTCTTTCATGGATCATTGCGGCAGCTAGAAATCCTGGGAAAGGAGCCCACTCGCTTCGTGGCTTGCTCGACGCCGTTGCGCCACGCACGCCGGCTGCCTTCATGGCCCTCTTCAATCCATTGACCGCACAAGACAGTGACGCGTCTGCATCCCCTTTCGCGGGCGAGGAGCGGGGAAACGTCTCTCTGGAAAGCGAGGAAGCGGGAGATGCGCCGGTCGGGGAAAGCGTTCCGGAAGCCATCCCGCTTCTGGAACTCGCCGAGCTTCTCGACCAGCATCGGGAGTGGGTGGAATCCGCGGGCCAGCATGGCAAGAGAGCGGATTTACGCCACGTCGATTTGGAGCATGCGGAACTCGCGGGAGTGAATCTGCAGGGCGCCGATCTGCGCAAGGCCAAACTGCGCGGCGCCGACCTGTCCATGGCCAATCTGCAGGGCGCCTCGCTGGTGCAGGCCGATCTGCAGGAGAGCAGTCTGCTGGGCACGGAGTTGCGCGGCGCCAATCTCATGGGCGCGAATCTGCTCGGCGCGGCGGGACTGTGGCTCGGGCGCATGGGGCGCACCAATCTCTTCGGCGCGGTGCTTCCGGATTCCGCCTTCGACCTGGACGGCACCAAAGCCGCGGACCAGGCCACCACCCGCGCGCGCTGGTTCTACGCCGCGCTCTTCGCCTGCGCCCTGCTCGCCGCCTTGGGCATTTTCACCACCAGCGATTTGCGCCTCCTGCAGAATGCTTCCACCATCCCCTTGCCGGCCCTCGGCAATGTCCTGCCGATGAGCGGTTTCTATCTGGGCGGTCCCCTGCTGCTCTTCGGCCTGTACCTGCGCTTTCATTTTCTGGTGCTGCGCCTGTGGGGAAGCCTGACGGCGTTGCCGGCGGTTTACCCCAACGGGCAGACGATGGAACGCAGCGGCTCGTGGTTTTTGATGGGTCTGGCGCGGGGCCATTTTCCCTGGCAGCGGGAGAGCCGTACGGCCTTTTCCCGCCTGGAGACGGCGGTGTGCGCCTTGCTGGCCTACTGGGTAGTGCCGGCGGTGCTCTTCCTGTTCTGGGTGCGCTATCTGACGCGCCAGGACCTGCGCGGGACGCTGCTGCACGCGGCCCTGCTGACGGCCGCGGTGTTCGTAGCGCTCTCTCTTCCGGGCATGGTCGCGCGCATTCTCGAGACGGGAGAGTTTCCGCCGCAGGGGCGCGCGAGCGCTTTTCGATCGGTCTTTTTTTCGCTGGGTATCGCGGTGGCCCTGGGATGCCTGCTGGTGCTCGTCTCGTTCGGAATTCTGCGCGGTGCGGCGCCGGATGGCCGGAGCGCCGATGTCTCTTCCACGGAGATCCGCCGGCTGGCGGCCCAGGCGCTGTGGTCCGCGGGCTACACCCCGTATGCGGATCTGAACGAAGCCGAGATTTCCTCGCGGCCTTCCAGCGCGGCTTCCGAAGAGGAGACCGTGGCGCAGGCCCAAGGCGCGCATCTTAATCAGATGAGTTTGCGCTATGCCGAGGGCTACCGCGCCTTTCTGGTGAACGCGCGGCTGTGGCGTGCGGATCTCGAAGGCGCGCGTCTTTCCGAAAGCGATCTGCGTTCCGCGAATCTGCGCGAGGCCCGCCTGGTCCGGGCTTTGCTGGATCGCGCGCGCGCCGGGCGCGCGACGCTGGTCGGCGCGGATGCCCGGGGCGCGAATTTCGCCGTCGCCGATCTGCGCGGCGCCGATCTGTCCTACGCCGTGCTCGAGGATGCCATCCTGGCGCAGGCCAAGCTCGGTGGCGCCACCCTCTATGGCGCCGACCTGCAGCGGGCCCGGCTGCTGCGCGTTGACCTGGATAAGGCGGACCTGCGCGATGCCAACCTGGAAAATGCCGTGCTCACCCTGGCCGACCTGCACGACGCCGATTTTTCCCAGGCCAAACTCGCCGGCGCGCGCCTGACCGGCGCGCACATGAAGGGCACCATGTTCCTGGAAGCCGATCTGCGCCGCGCCGATCTGCACGACGCGGTATTGCCGGAGGCGGTGTTGCGCGAGGCCCTGCTGGACGGCGCCAACCTGGATGGCGCGGACCTGCGCGGCGCGCTGGGCCTGACTGCGGCCCAGGTCTGTTCCGCGAACTGGCGCGGCGCGCAGATGGACGAGGCCTTGCGCCAAGAAGTGGAACACCGCTGCGGTGATCTCCGCTGAATGGGTCCGCAGAGCGGGCTGTGAGTGTTCGGCGCTGTTGACTTCGCCGGTTTGGTGAGGAATTTTGCGCTGCGCTTTGTGCATCCGAGCCCGTAGCGCCGGCGAATTTCGCGTGCTCTTGATCCCCTCGAAGACCTCCGGTCTTAGACGGGCACGGTTACCGGCGCCTTCTTCGACGTGGCGGCGCGGCGCTTCCGGACAATACGCACGGTGCTGGCTTGCGGGCCGTTCTCCCCGGCTTCTTCGGCAAAGGTCACCGGCGAGCCGACTTCCAAGCGGTCAAAACCTTCGAGCAGCACACTCTGCTTGTGGAAGTAGATCTCCCGCCCGTCGCTGGTTTCCAGAAAGCCGAAGCCCCGCGCGGGAAAGATCTTGCTGACGCGGGCCTGCGGCAGCGGCTCGTGGATTTTGGTCTGCCCGCGGCGGCGGCGCACGTAGTCCTGCAGGCGCCGGCCGGCGATCTTGAAGGCGTCGTTGAGCGCCAGGTACATGTCCTTGTGGGACGCTTCCACCTCCAATTGCTTCTTCTCCTGCAGCCGGTCGGTCTGGCGCATCGTGGTGTACAGGCTGGGCTGGTGCTTGACGACGATCTCCTCGCCCGGCACGGTCAGATCGATGCGCACGTGATAGGGGTTGCCCTCCACGCGATGGCGGTGCGGTAATTCCACCATCACGCGGCAGCGCATGATACTGCCGTAAAATTTATCGAGTCCCTTAGTCATCTCTCGGACCCAGTCCTCGACATGGGCAGGACGATCTACATTGCGAAACCGGATATCGATAGGCAGTTTCATGGTGTGCGCTCCTGGCGGGGCAGCAGACCCCGGGGGTAGGGAAGACCCGTATTAGATTGATCGGATTCTCCCCAATTAGAAACAAAAAAAGAAGTGCACGCCCGCTGCCAGTCGGCACCCCCTATACGCTCTGTAAGCGCTCTCTTTTCGCGGGGATACGTTTTCTGGGGGGCTTTCGGCAGGTACCTTTACCGGGGGGTGGGCCGTTTTTCACACTCTATGGGTCATTTCAACCAAGGCCGCGGCAGGCTCCCGGCCCGAGGCCCCTAAGGCAAGTGTTTGCGATGGCTTTTCAACGCGCTGGGACGGGCACGGAATTGCTCCTCTAATGTGCCAGGGACCTGGGGCGAGGTGTGCGGGGGGATTTCGCTTCCCGCATGAGGGGGGAACATGGAGCCGATGGTTTTCCGGGACAGGAAGCAGGCCGGCGAGCTCCTCGCCCGCAAGCTCACCAAGTACGCCAACCGGGAGGACGTCGTGGTCCTGGCGATTCCCCGTGGCGGCGTGCCCGTCGGTTTTGAGGTAGCCCGGGCGCTGCACGCGCCGCTGGACGTCTTTATCGTGCGCAAGCTGGGCGTGCCATGGCAGGAAGAGCTGGCCTTTGGCGCCGTGGCCACCGGGGGCATTCGCGTCCTGGATGAGCAGATCGTGGAATCCTTACAGCTCACCCCGGAGCAGATCGACAAGGTCACCGAGAGGGAAAACAAAGAACTGGAACGCCGCGAGCGGGTCTACCGCGGCAAGCGCGCGGCCCTCGCGGTAAAGGGGAAGCTCGTGCTTCTGGTGGACGACGGCATCGCCACGGGCTCGAGCATGCTCGCGGGGATCACGGCGCTGCGCCAGCTTGAGCCGGCGCAGATTGTCGTAGCAACTCCCGTGGCCCCGCCGACCACCTGCGCACGTCTGCGCAAGAAGGCCGATGACCTGGTATGTGTCTCCATGCCTGCGTCGTTTTTCGCCATCGGCCAGTTTTACGAAAATTTTCTGCCCACCAGCGACGCGGAGGTGTGCACGTTGGTGGAAGAGGCAAGCGCATCGACCGCGCGCAGCGCGGTCTGAGCAAGGAAGGGGGAGACCATGAGTCCGGCGACGCAAGTGAAACACAAGATTACGGAAACCAGCATTGAGGTGCGCCTCGGCGCCATATTACTTCCCGGTGATCTGGCAATTCCCGAGGAGACAACCGGCATCGTGCTTTTTGCCCACGGCAGCGGCAGCAGCCGGCACAGCCCGCGCAACCGCTTCGTGGCGCGCATGCTGCAGGAACGCGGCCTGGGCACGTTGCTCTTCGACCTGCTGACCATGGAGGAAGAGGCGCATGACCGCATTGCCGCGCACCTGCGCTTCGACATCCATTACCTGACGCGCCGCCTCGTGGGCGCCACCGACTGGGTGCGCCAGAACGCCGCCACGCGCGCTCTGCATCTCGGCTACTTCGGCGCCAGCACCGGCGCGGCCGCCGCGCTGGTGGCCGCCACGCAGCGCGTCGACGACGTCGCCGCGATCGTCTCCCGCGGCGGACGCCCGGACCTCGCCGGGAAGGCCCTGGCCAAAGTCAAGGCGCCGACGCTGCTCATCGTCGGCGGCGATGATGAGCCGGTTCTGGGCATGAATCGCGAAGCCTACACCGCTCTCGGCTGCGCCAAGAAAGAGCTGGTCGTCGTTCCCGGCGCCACGCACCTTTTCGAAGAGCCCGGCACACTCGAACAGGTCGGCAAGGAGGCCGGCGAATGGTTCGCCCGCTTCCTCATGGGCGAAAATCCGGTCATTGCCACCCTCTAGCAACGGCTCGCGAGGGTGCGGTTCGCCAGTGTCATCTCAGGGCGCGGACAGTAATTTCTCCAGCCGCGCGTATAGCCGAGCCCTGACTCAAAATTTGGCCTCGCGGACTTTCGCTTTTTCATCGACTGCATACCGGCCGCCCTTTATACTGCTCCCGTGCATTCCAGGACCGAGCTGCTGGGGGCGCTGCGCCGCTACTGGGGTTACGATTCGTTTCGCCCGTTGCAGGAGCGCATCGTGGGCAGCCTGTTTGGCGGCCGCGACACTTGCGTGATCATGCCCACCGGCGGCGGCAAATCCCTCTGCTACCAGTTGCCCGCGGCCATGCTCTCCACGCAGACCGTCATCGTGGTGTCGCCGCTGATCGCCCTGATGCAGGACCAGGTGGCGCAGCTCACGCAGATGGGCCTTCCCGCCGCGCTGCTGAACAGCTCGCTCGCCGCCGGCGAGCAGTCCCAGGTCATGCGCAAATCCCTCGCCGGCGAATACCGCCTGCTGTATCTTTCTCCGGAACGCCTCGCCCGCCCGGACACTGTCGCCTGGCTGCAGCGTGTCCCGGTCTCCTTCTTCGCCATCGACGAAGCCCACTGCATCTCCGAGTGGGGTCACGAGTTCCGCCCCGAGTACCGCCAGCTCAGCAGCCTGCGCAAGCACTTTCCCGACCGGCCCATCGCCGCCTTCACCGCCAGCGCCACGCGCCGCGTGCGCCACGACATCATCGAGCAGCTCCAGCTGCGGGCCCCGGACAAGTACATCGTCAGCTTCCACCGCCCCAACTTGCGCTACATCGTCAACGAGTGCAACGCGCGCACGCAGTCCGCGCTGCTCGTGAAGTCGCTGCGCCGCTACAGCGGCAGCAACGTCATCGTCTACGCCCCCACCATCGCCCGCGTCGAAGAGACCGTGGATTTTCTCGAAGAGCAGGGCATTCCCGCCATCGCTTATCACGGCCGGATGGACAGCGGCGAGCGCCGCCGCAATCAGGAGCGCTGGATGTCCGACGAAGTGCGTGTGCTCGTGGGCACCGTCGCCTTCGGCCTGGGCATCAACAAAGCCGCCGTGCGCGCCGTCATCCATCTCTCGCTGCCCAAATCCATCGAGCAGTATTACCAGGAAGCCGGCCGTGCCGGCCGCGATGGCCTGCCCGCGGACTGCCTGTTGTTCTGGCAGAAGCGCGACGCCGGCCTGCTGGCGCACTTCATCGGGCAGCTCAGCGACCCCGCGGAAAAGGATCGCGCCTGGCAGCGCTATCACGAAATCCGCGGCTTCGCCGAAGCGCAGGCCTGCCGCCACCGCCAGATCTGCTCGCACTTCGGTGAAAAATTTAAATTGGATTACTGCGAAGCCTGCGACGTCTGCGGCTGCGACACCGAGTGGCTGGCCACGCCGGCCGAAGAGAAGCGCTCCCGGCGCCGCAGAACCGCCGTGCCGTCCCCCGGCGTGGCCCGGCCGCGGCGCTCCCCCTCGCTGGATAAGAGTCTGGTTCCGGGCGGCGGCGCCTCGGATGTGGACCCCGAATTGCGCGACTATCTCCGCGAGTGGCGGCGCGAAATGGCCAAAGAGAACAACGTTCCCGCCTACGTCGTAATGCACGACACCTCGCTCGAAGAGCTCTGCCGCGCGCGCCCCACGGCGCTCTCCGGAATTCGCAGCGTCAGCGGATTTGGCGAGCGCAAGACCGAACTATACGGCCGGCAGATCCTGGATGTGCTGAAGCGCTTCCGCGACGGCGTCCGGGCCAGCGCGGCGCCGGAAAAAAAGCGCAAGCCCGTGGACGAAACCCTGCAGTTGCTCAAAGTAGGCCGCAGCTTCGCGGAGATCGCGGAGATTCGCAGCCGGCAGGTGACCACCGTGATCAGCATGGTCGCCGACCTGGTGGAGCAGGGCGACGTGGAATTTCAGCCCGCCTGGGTGGAAGCCGCGAAGCAGGCCCGCATCGAAGCGGCCTGCGCGGGTCTCGGAATCGACCGCCTCCGCCCCCTCAAGGAAGCGCTCCCGCCGGAAATCTCCTTTGAAGAGATCCGCCTGGTCGTAGCCCGTTTGCGCCGCCTGCAGGCTTGACCTCGTACCAGGCGAATGCGGGCGAACCTCGTTTTTCTCTGTGCCTGCGATACTTTGCCGGTTCGCGTGATTGCCGGGGGTCCGCGGGTTGCTTGCCGGTTAGATCGAGACCTGTCAGAGGCCCGCGACCAGCAGTCCGCCCAGGGATTCTTGCTGCTGCTGTGGCTGGAAGCCGGCGTTCGTCAGCGCGGATTCAAACAGCGGGATGCGCGTGGCCCGCAGGCCGGGTGTCGCACGACCTCCTCGGCGCGGGCGGCGCCGCCCGGAGCGACCACGAGAGAGGTCATCGCCTGGATCGCAGATTGGCATGGGCGAGAAAAGACCATAGTGGATAACTGTATCTATTATTCCAGTCCTAAAGCGTTCGCATCAAGAACCCAAGAAACACCTTGAATGGCAGGCTAGAGGAGGTTTCTTCCACAGGCAAAAGAAATGTGACTTGACAAACAACAAATACTGGAATACAAGGTAAAGAATTCCCGAATGGGGATTCGTTAACTTGCTCCTCCAACACGCTTCCGAACTCGCCATTCGCGCAACGCTCTTCCTGGCGCAGCAGGAGCCCGGGAAGCTTTCGCCGGTCCGCGAAATCGCTGCGCACACGGGTGTTTCGGAGGCGTACCTGGCGAAGATTTTCCAGCGGCTCGGGGCTTCCGGTTTGGTCCGGTCCTTCCGCGGTCCCGGAAAGGGTATGGAACTCGGCCGCGCACCGAAGAGCATCTCGCTCGCCGCGGTAGTCCGCGCCGTGGAAGGTGCGAAGGAGCCGGACATATGCGTTCTGGGCCTCGGGGTGTGTTCCGAGGAGAATCCTTGTCCGCTCCATGAAGAGTGGCTGCCTCTGCGGGCGGCTATCCACAACTTCCTCGAACAAACGACGCTCGCCGATCTGGTCCGTGTGGTGAATGAGAAATCACGCCACCAAAAACCGGGCGTGCTCAATTTGATCGCTGCGGAGGCCGCGGCAGTCCGAGCGCGAGAAAGGAAGCGGTTGTGATGAAATTCGGATGGTTGCTAAGCGCTTTGCTGTTGCTGTTTTTCTTGTGCCCCAGAGCACTTGCCCAACAGCCGGCCGACTTTTTTCAACAGAACTGCACCAGTTGCCACACGATTGGCGGCGGGCGGATAACGGGCCCCGACCTGAAGGATGTGACGAAGCAAAAGGATCGTGCCTGGCTCGAGCACTTCATCCAAAACCCAAAGGCAGTCATTGATGGCGGGGACCCTTTCGCTTTGCAACTGCAGCAAGACGCCCGCGGAGTCGTGATGCCTGCGATTCAAGGTTTGACACCGCAAATGGCGAAAGGACTGCTCGATATGATTGAGGCGGAATCGAAGCTTGCCAAGTCCCGATTCGCCGGGGTGAGTATCAGTGACCGGCCATTTACAGCGGCCGATGTAACCCTGGGGACGGAAATTTTCGCGGGCACCCGGAAGTTGAGTCAGGGCGGTCCGCCCTGCATTTCCTGCCATACGCTCGGCACGATTGGCGGTCTGGGAGGGGGCCGGCTGGGACCGGATCTGACGCGGGTTTATGAGCGCCTGGGCGGACGAAAGGCAGTGGGCGCGTGGCTTTCCGCTCCCGTTACGCCGACGATGCAGGCTGTATTTCGCCAGCACCCTTTGCAATCCGAGGAAATCCTGCCGCTGCTCTCCGTGTTTGAGGATGCCTCGCGGCGCTCACAGCCCGCGGACACGGGGACGCAAGTGAATTTTTTCATAGGCGGTTTTGCGGGTGCATCCCTCGGTCTCCTGGTCATGGGCTGGGTGTGGCGAAACCGGATGCGAACGGTGCGGCGGAGCATGGTGACTGCGGCGCAACGAGGTGCGGAATGAAGCGCAAGAATGGCGTGAGCTGGATCAAGGATGAAAGCAACCCGCAGTTGCGTAGTTGGGAAGAGTTCTATCGCAACCGCTGGCAGCACGACAAGATCGTTCGCAGCACCCACGGCGTCAACTGCACGGGCGGCTGCACCTGGCAGATTTTCGTCAAAGACGGAATCGTCACCTGGGAGATGCAGGGGCTGGATTATCCCCTGCTCGAAGCAAGTCTTCCGCCGTACGAGCCGCGGGGCTGCCAGCGCGGAATTTCCTATTCGTGGTACCTCTACAGCCCACTGCGCGTGAAGTACCCCTACATGCGCGGGGCGCTGCTGGACTTGTGGAAAGAAGCGCGGGGCAAGTTTGACGATCCCGTCGAAGCCTGGCAATCGCTGGTGGAGAACCCCGAGGCGCGGCAGCGCTGGCAGAAGGCGCGCGGCAAGGGAGGATTCCGCCGCAGCGATTGGGAGACCGTGAAGGAGCTGATCGCGGCAAGCTGCCTGTATACCGCACGGAAGCACGGGCCCGACCGCATCGCGGGCTTTTCGCCGATTCCGGCGATGTCCATGATCAGCTACGCCTCCGCGAGCAGACCGACGTGAACGAATCCGCCGACTGGTACAACGCCAAGCTGCTGGCGGTGATGGGCTCGAACCTGAACATGACGCGCACGCCGGATTGTCATTTCGCCGCCGAAGCGCGCCACAACGGCAGCAAGATGTGGGTCTTCGCGCCGGACTTCAGCCAGGTTTCGAAATATGCGGACGAATGGGTGCGCATCAATGCGGGGCAGGATGGCGCGTGGTGGATGGCGGCGAACCACGTCCTTCTGAAAGAGTTTCACCACGAACAGAAGATTCCCTATTTCCTGGATTACACGAAGAAATATACGGACGCTCCGTACCTCGTCGAACTGAGCCAGGACGGCAACGAGTACCGCGCCGGGCAGTTGCTCCGCGCCGGACGTCTTGCCGCCTATCAGGGCGCCGAGAACGGGGAATGGAAGTTTCTGATGTGGGATGGGGCGGAGCAGCGGCCGAAGATGCCGATGGGCAGCTCCGGATTCCGCTGGGGCCAGGAGAAAGGGAAGTGGAACCTCGAACTGAAAGACGGCCGCGACGGTTCGGCGATTGACCCCGCGCTGACCTTCCTCGGCGAAGGCGACGACGTCGTACAGGTGCGCTTCGACGATTTTGCCGAGGGGAAAACGATTTGCCGCGGCGTGCCGGTGCGCAAGATCCGGACAGCGGACGGCGGCACGGTGACCGTGACGACGGCGTACGACCTGCTGATGGCGCAATACGGCGTGCCGCGCGGCTTGCCGGGCGCCTATCCCCGGGATTATGACGATGCCGACGCGCCCTATACCCCGGCGTGGTCCGAGAAATTTACCGGTTTGGGGCGAGATGTGCTGATCCGCTTCGCGCGGGAGTGGGGAAGCACGGCGAATCATACCAAGGGCAAGTGCACGGTCATCATCGGCGCGGGGATCAATCACTGGTATCACGGCAATCTCATGTATCGCGCCGCGATCCACGCGCTGATGTTCTGCGGCTGCGTGGGCGTGAACGGCGGAGGACTGGCGCATTACGTGGGCCAGGAAAAACTGGCCCCGATGGAGTCCTGGTCTTCGATTGCATTTGCCCGGGACTGGATGCCCGCGGCGCGGCTGCAGAATGCGCCGAGCTGGCACTACGTCAATTCCGATCAATGGCGCTATGAGAAGCAGTTCACCGATTACCATACCGTTCCTCCCGGCCAGGCTCCCGGATCGCTCGCCGGCGGGCACACGATGGACGCGCAGGTGCGCGCCGTGCGCAATGGCTGGCTGCCGTTCTATCCGCAGTTCAACCGCAATCCGCTGGAAGTGGTCCGCGAAGCGCAGCAGGCCGGCGCCGACACGCCGGAGAAGGTGGCCGAATACACCACGAAAAAGCTGAAGAGCGGCGAGCTGAAATTTGCGGTCGAAGACCCCGACGCGGAGGAAAACTGGCCGCGCGTATGGTTCATCTGGAGGGGCAACGCGCTGATGGCCAGCGCCAAAGGCCACGAATACTTCCTGAAGCACTATCTCGGCACGCACACCAATAGCATCGCCACGGACATGGCGGAAGGTTCGGTGAAGGAGGTGGTGTGGCACGAGACGGCTCCGCAGGGAAAGATGGATCTGATCGTGGATCTGAATTTCCGCATGGACACGTCCGCGCTTTATTCCGACATCGTGCTGCCGGCGGCCACCTGGTATGAGAAGGCCGATCTGAATTCGACCGACATGCACAGCTTCATCCATCCGCTCTCCGCGGCGGTGCCTCCCTGCTGGGAATCCAAGAGCGACTGGCAGATCTTCGGCTCCCTGGCGAAGAAGTTTTCGGAATTGGCCGCCCGGCATTTCCCCAAGCCCATGTGGGACCTGGTGGCGACACCGCTGGCGCACGACACGGCGGCGGAGATCGCGCAGCCGCAAATGCTGGATTGGAAGAGCGGCGAAGTGGAAGCAATTCCCGGGAAAACGATGCCCGGGCTGAAGCTGGTCGCGCGCGACTACAGCAACCTCTATAACCAGTACATCTCGTTCGGGCCGCAAGTCCGCGCGCAAGGCTTGGGGGCCCACGGCACGCATTACAACTGTGAGGATCTCTACGATGAGGCCGCGCGCAATTTGCCGGTGAGTGTGTGGAACGGCCAGCGCTATCCCTCGATGGCTGCGGATGAAGATGTCTGCAATCTGATCCTGCGATTCGCGTCGGTTACCAACGGAGAACTGGCCTACCGCTCGTATCGCGATATGGAAGCCAAGGTGGGCTTGCCGCTCGCGCACCTGGCCGAGCGCAATCGCGGGTCACGCATCTCCTATAAGGAACTGCAAACCAGGCCGCACCGCCTTTTGAACAGCCCCATGTGGTCCGGGCTGACGGAAGACGGCCGGGCCTACGCGCCCTTCACTTATAACGTGGAATGCCTGGTGCCCTGGCGAACGCTGACCGGCCGGCAGCATTTCTATCTCGACCATCCCGGCTACATCCAGTTTGGCGAGCACCTGCCGACCTATAAGCCGAAGCCGCTGCCGGTGCAGTACAGCGATCTGCGTCTGAGCGAGGAAGTGGGGCCGACCAAGACGCTGAACTATCTGACGCCGCACGGGAAATGGCACATCCACTCGACCTACGGCGACAACCACCGCATGACCACGCTTTCGCGGGGCATCGAGCCGCTGTGGATGAACGATAAGGACGCGGTGGACATCGCCATCAACGACAACGACTGGGTGGAAGTGCACAACGACAACGGCGTGGTGGTCACGCGGGCGGTGGTGAGCGCGCGCATCCCGCGCGGCATCTGCATCCAGTATCATTCGCCGGAAAGAACGTTTTCCGTTCCGACTTCGCCGCTGCGCAAGAACCGCCGCGCGGGCGGGCACAATTCGCTGACGCGCACGCGGCTGAAGCCGAATCTGATGGTCGGCGGCTACGGACAATTCACGTTCCATTTTAACTACTGGGGTCCGGTGGGCTGTAACCGGGACACGCACGTCTTCGTGCGGAAGCTGCCCGAACTGAAGTGGTGAGGAGCGCTGCTATGGACGTCCGTTCGCAAGTGGCGATGGTCTTTCATCTGGACAAGTGCATCGGCTGCCACACGTGCAGCATCGCGTGCAAAAACATCTGGACCGACCGCCGCGGCACCGAATACATGTGGTGGAACAACGTGGAGACCAAGCCCGGCACGGGCTTTCCCACCCGCTGGGAAGATCAGGAGAAATACCACGGCGGCTGGGAGGTGCATGACGGGAAACTCCAGCTGCGCTCCACGAGCAAAGCGAAGACGATCTTCAACATCTATCACAACCCCAGCATGCCCACGATGGATGACTACTATGAGCCGTGGACCTACGACTACCAGCATCTGTTCAACGCTCCCGAAGGACCGGACCAGCCGACGGCCCGGCCCATCTCGATGGTCACCGGGGAATTAATCCAGATCGAATCCGGCCCGAACTGGGATGACGATCTGGGCGGCTCACCGGTCTATGCGGAAAACGACCCGAACCTGAAAGGGTTGAGCGCGGAGCAGCGCGCGCAGCTTTCCGCGGTCGAGCGGCTGGTCTTTTTCTATTTTCCGCGCATCTGCAATCACTGTTTGAATCCGTCCTGCGTCGCTTCCTGCCCGTCGGGCGCGCTGTACAAGCGCGGCGAGGACGGCATCGTTCTCGTGGATCAGAAGCGCTGCCGCGGCTGGCGCATGTGCGTGGCGGCGTGCCCGTACAAGAAAATGTTTTACAACTGGAACACGGGAAAATCGGAGAAGTGCATTCTCTGCTACCCGCGGCTGGAAACCGGGCAAGCTCCCGCCTGCTTCCATTCCTGCGTGGGCCGTATCCGGTATCTGGGCGTGGTGCTGTACGACGCATCGCGGATCGAGGCGTTCGCGGCGAGTCCGGACGAGAAGCTCGTCGAAGCGCAGCGCGCGCTGATTCTCGATCCGCACGATCCCGAAGTAATCGCGGGCGCGCGGAAGAACGGCATTCACGAATCGGTCCTCGAATCCGCGCAACGCTCTCCGGTCTATCAATTCGTGAAGGTGTGGAAGATCGCCCTGCCGCCACATATCGAATACCGGACCATGCCCATGCTGTTCTACGTGCCGCCGATGTCCCCGGTGATGTCGAACCAGGCGGAGGGAACGATTCATCACAATTCCGAGGACCTCTTCCACGACATCGACGAATCGCGCGTCCCGTTGCAATTTCTCGCCAATTTATTTGGCGCGGGGCATGAAGGCTTCGTGCGGTACGCGCTGCGCAAGCAGAAAGCCGTCCGCTGGTATCGCCGCGCGCTGACCGTGGGCGATGTGGAGATGGCCACCGCCGAACGGATGCTGCGGGAGGCCGATTGCTCGGCGGCAGAAGCCGAAGCGATCTACAGGCTGACTTCGCTGTGCACCTTCGACGATCGTTTTGTGATCCCGCCGATGCACCGCGAGGAAGCCATCCAGATGCTGGAAGACCCGCTGGAGCACAAGCAGGGTGCTGGATTCGGATTTGTCTCCGGACCGCACCGGGGGACGTGATGAGCGACGCCAATATTTACGCGGGGCTTGCCGTGCTCTTCAGCTACCCGGCGGGCGGCTACCGCCTGCAGGCCGGCGATTGTCTTGGCGCGATGGGCAGCGAGCCGGGCGAAGCCGCCGCTGCCTTCCGGGAGTTTCATGCCGGCATCGAGGGGCTGGGCACGGAGGAGTTGCAGGAACTTTTCACCCGCACGTTTGACCTGAATCCGATGTGTACGCTGGAGATCGGCTGGCAGCTCTACGGAGAGGATTACCACCGCGGCGAATTCCTCGTGAGGATGCGCGAGCAGCTCCGCGAATATGATGTGCCGGAGTCCGGCGAACTTCCCGATCATCTCTCCCATGCCCTCCTGCTGCTCGGAAAGCTGGAGGCGGAGGAAGCCGCCGAATTCGCCAGCCGCTATGTACTGCCGGCGCTCGATAAGATGCGCTCCGCCTGGAAAGAAAATCGCAATGCGTTTGCACCTCTGCTGGAGGCGGCCTTCGCTTTCCTGAAGGACCGGTACCCGTACGATCCCGCGCTGACTCCGAAGCGCGTGCCGGAATTGCACGTATTGCAGTAAGAGGAAAAGAAGATGACTAACCCATTCGTCAATCAGCTGCTGTTCATCGTCTTCCCCTATCTGGCGATGTTCATCTTTTTCCTGGCCACCATCCTGCGCTTTCGCCTGACGCCGTACTCCTACTCGAGCCTGTCCTCGCAGTTCCTGGAAAATCAACGCCACTTCTGGGCGCTTGTGCCCTTCCACTACGGAATCGTCTTCGTGCTGACCGGGCACGTGGTGGCTTTTCTTCTGCCCCAGCAGATCCTGGCCTGGAATAGCCGGCCCTTGCGCCTGTACATCCTGGAGACGACCGCGCTGGTTTTCGGTCTGCTCACGGTCGTGGGATTGCTGGGAGCGATTGCGCGGCGGCTGACTGTTTCCAAAGTTCGCAAGGTAACCAACGGTTTTGACTGGGTGGTGCTGGCGATGTTGCTCGCCGAGGTGTTGCTCGGCGTTTCCGTTGCCGTCTTTCACCCCTGGGGATCGGCCTGGTTCGCTGCGGCGATTTCCCCGTATCTGTGGTCCCTGGTGCGGTTCAATCCGGATCTGGGTTACGTGGCGATGCTGCCGGGCGCGGTGAAAGCGCATATTGTTCTGGCGTACGCCATCATCGGCTTCACTCCGTTCACGCGCATGGTGCACATCCTGGTAGTTCCCAATCCCTATCTCTGGCGCAGGACGCAGGTGGTCCGGTGGTATCGCGCACCGAAAGAAGCGGCGTGAGCAGAAATCTCCAACACGCAGTGGCGAAGCTGGTTCTGGTTTGCGCAGGGATGTGCCCCGGGATCGCTTTTGCGCAATCCGCGGAACCCGCATCTGCACCGGCCCAGCGCGCTGTGGTGCCGCCGAAACTGGAGACTGCGCCTGCTCCGAAGCGCAAGCTTGGTCCTCTGGATATTTCCGGCAGCTGGCGTGTGCGCGTGGAAGGCTGGGACTGGTTCGAAGGCCCGGCAGGCAACAGCAACTATGCCTTCGGCCACTCGCTCTTGCGCGTTGCCATCGGCCAGCAGAGTGCGCGCTTCGATTGGCAACTCGAAGCCGCGCAAGACACGATTCTCGGCCTGCCCGCGGATGCCGTTGTGGCAGCCCCGCAAGGACAGCTGGGATTGGGCGGCACGTATTTCGCCGCCAACGGCAATGGCCGCAACAACGCCAACGGATTCGTCAAGCAGGCCTACATCCGATTCAAGGGGTTGGGTAAAGGAAATCTCCGGCTCGGGCGCTTTGAATTCCTCGACGGCACGGAGGTCGTGCCTAAGGACGCGACGCTGGCCGCGCTAGTGCAGAGCCGTATCGCACAGCGGCTCATCGGCAATTTCGGATGGTCGGCGGTTGGGCGCAGCTTCGACGGCGCGCAGTTCTCCTACAACTTCGGCCAGAACAACCTGACTCTCATCGGAGCCCGGACGACGCGCGGCGTCTTTCAAATCGATGCCATGGGCGAAGTAAATGCGGAGGTGTACTACGGGGCGCTGACGATCCCTGTCGAGGCCCGGCATGGAGCAGGGGAACTGCGGTTGTTCAGCGTGGGCTACGTCGATCGCCGCAGCACAGTACTGAAGACCGACGACCGGCCGCAAGCGGTTCGTGCCGCGGACCAGGACCAGATTCGCATTGGAACCTATGGTCTGGACTATATCCATGTTTTCCATACCGCAACGCGCGGCAAGTTCAACTTTCTTCTCTGGGGCGCGCTGCAAAGCGGCTCGTGGGGAATCCAACAACACGGCGCGGGCGCTTTCATCGGGGAGTTTGGCTGGCAGCCGCCGGTGAAGCACCTGAAACCGTGGCTGAGCGCCGGCTATTCCTACGGCAGCGGCGACGGAAATGCGAACGATGCGCACCACGGCACGTTTTTCCAGATATTGCCGACGCCCCGGCCTTACGCGCGCTTTCCGTTCTACAACATGATGAATAACGAAGATTTCTACGGGACGCTGAATCTTCGCCCGCATGCAAAGCTTTCGCTGCGCAGCGAATTGCATGTGCTGCGCCTCAACAAGTCCACGGATCTCTGGTACCTGGGCGGCGGCGCGTTCCAGCCCAAGACGTTCGGCTATACCGGCCGCCCCAGCAACGGCAACCGCAGCCTGGCCAACGTGGCGGACATCAGCGCCGACTACCAGATGACGCGAAACTTCGGAGTTGGTCTTTACTACGCGCATGCCTGGGGCCAAGACGTGATCGCGAAAATTTATCCGAACGGCCCAAACGGCCAATTTGCCTTTGTGGAAACAAATTTCCGCTTTTGAACCAGGCGCCATGACGCCGCACTGCCGCGGCGAGGGAGGAATGCCGTGAATCGCATCGAAGGATCACCCAAGCGGGCGTTATGGAGCGCGACCCTGGGCTTTTTCGTCGGCTTCGCGGCGGTCGCTCTCTTTGGACCGTCCGCCAAACTTTTTCAGCAGGTGATGGGCCTCGGCCCGCTGGCCATGGGGTTCCTGGTCGCCATACCGGCCCTGTCCGGCTCCCTGTTACGAATTCCGTTTTCGGCGTGGGTGGATACCACCGGGGGCCGCAAGCCGTTTCTGTTGCTGCTGGGTCTTTCCCTGGCAGGGATGACCGGCCTGACACTGGTTGCCCGGTTCCTGTACCCCGCACACCTCTCCGCCGCAAGCTTTCCGCTGCTGCTGGCGCTGGGGGTTCTGTGCGGTTGCGGAATCGCAACGTTTTCCGTCGGGATCAGTCAAGTTGCCTATTGGTTTCCGCAGAAAAAACAGGGGCGCGCTCTGGCCATCTTTGCCGGGGTAGGCAATGTGGCCCCGGGCATCTTCACGCTGATTCTACCCTTCGCGCTGGCGCGGTTTCGCCTTGCGGGGTCCTACGTACTCTGGCTGAGCATTCTCGCCGCCGGAACGCTTCTCTACGCCATCTCCGGCAGGAACAGCCCGTATTTCCAACTATTGAAGCAGGGTCTGGCTCCCGCGGATGCCCGGGCGCGTGCGTGTGAACTCGGCCAGGACTTGTTCCCCGCCGGAAGTTTGAAAGAAAGCCTGCGAGCGTCCGCTCGCGTGTGGCGGACCTGGGCGCTTGTCTGGATCTACTTTACAACTTTCGGCGGCTTCATCGCGCTGACCGCCTGGCTGCCGACCTACTGGATCTCTTTTTACGGCGTCAGCCTGTTGAAAGCCGGGTTGCTGACGGCCGTCTTTTCGATCCTGGCCTCGCTGATTCGAATCGCGGGCGGCGTCCTCTCCGACCAGTTGCACGAGGGTGGAGAAAACACAGCGATTCTTGCGTTGCTGATCACGCTGGTCGGCGCGCTGGTGATGACCAGCTCGCACCAGTTCGAGCTCTCGGTGCCGGGCGAGATCTTGATGGCCATCGGCATGGGAATCTCCAATGCGGCGGTGTTCAAGATCGTGCCGCAGGCTGTGCCGCACGCCGTGGGAGGCGCAGCCGGCTGGGTGGGAGGCTTGGGAGCGTTCGGCGGATTCGTGATCCCGCCGGTGATGGCCTTTGCGGTCCGCAACCTCGGCACTCCAGGATATGCGATCGGATTTGTGACCTTTATTTTCCTGTCCCTTTTCTCGCTCTCGATGGCCTGGATTCTCAAATATACGCGCGAGAGTGCGACACCGCCCGCGGTGCAGGCAGAGCCCGCGGGAGCCGGCCGCTAGGGGGCCACTGATGAACGAGAAAGTCGTCACCATCGTGCTGACTGTGGGGCTGTTGTTCAGCCTGGCCATGTTCGCTGTGCAGGCGAGCTCGTGGCACATTCCCGGCAATCAGCAGGGGTACGAGCCGGTTCAACCCATTGCTTTCTCTCATCGGTTGCACGCAGGGGAACTGCAAATCGCGTGCCTCTACTGCCATTCGGGGGCGGAGACGAGCCGCCATGCCGGCATTCCTCCCGCCAGTACGTGCATGAACTGCCACAAGTTTATCCCGGCGCCGCTCGGTGCGCTGCGCGCCGAAGACGAACTGGCGAAGCGGGAAAACCGCAAGCCGCGGCTGGTCGTGTCACCGGAAATTCAGAAGATCTACGATGCGTTGGCGCTCGACGAGCGCCTGGTGCGCGATCCGCAAAGGACGCCGCAACCGATCGCGTGGACGCGCGTCAACCGGCTGCCGGATTTCGCCTATTTCAACCACAGCGCGCACGTCAGCGCCGGCGTGGCGTGCCAGCAGTGCCACGGCCCGGTCGAAACCATGGACCGCGTGCGCCAGGTGCCGGACTTGACGATGGGCTGGTGCGTGAACTGCCACCGGACGGCGAATGCAGCGGGCGTAGCGAGCAAACCGGTGCAGCCTTCGATTGACTGCTCGACGTGTCACTACTGAGGAGTGCGCATGGCTTCGGGGAAAACGCCGCAATACTGGAAGAGCTGGGAGGAAGGCCCGGGCGCAGCGGATCTCGTACGAATCACCACGGACGAGTTTCCTGAGCCCCTAGATCGTCCGGCTGAGCAATTCAGCCGGCGCTCCTTCTTGAAGGCCGCGGGCTTCACGGCTGCCGTAGCGGCGGCCGGAATCGGCTGTTCGCGCGCGCCCGTCGAAAAAGCGATCCCCTATCTGATTCAGCCCGAAGAGATCGTTCCTGGAGTTTCCTATTTCTACGCGAGCACCTGCGGAGGATGCCCGGCGAGCTGCGGGGTTCTGGCCAAGAACCGCGATGGGCGGCCCATCAAACTGGAAGGCAATCCGCAACATCCGGTCTCGCGGGGCGGACTCTGCGCCGTGGGACAGGCTTCGCTGTTGGAGCTCTACGATTCGCACCGCTGCACAGAACCGCAGCTGGATGGTCAGCCCGCCAACTGGGACGAAGTGGACCGGCAGGTCGCCGCCCAGCTCGCCCTGCACCGCAGCGCGGACAGGCCGGTTCGTTTTCTCACCGGGACGATATCGAGTCCCACGTTGAACGCGGAGATCCGGAAGTTCCTCGCGCCATTCCGCGATGCACGCCACATCGTTTATGACGGGCTGTCCAGCTCCGCGATCCTGGATGCGCACAAAGACACGCACGGGGAGCGATTGCTACCGCACTACCGGTTCGATCACGCCGACGTGATCGTGAGTTTCGACGCGGATTTTCTGGCAACGTTGATCTCGCCGGTGGAGTTTAGCCGCGGCTACGCCGCCGGGCGCCGGCTCGATGTCCATCCGCCGCGGATGTCGTATCACGCGCAATTTGAATCGCGCTTGTCGGTGACCGGAGCCAAAGCCGACCGGCGCGTCCGCGTGTCGCCCCAAGAACTCGGCGAAGCAATGGTGGGCCTCGCTGCGCGCCTGGCTCTTCTCGCGGGCGCGGCGTTTCCTCTCCGTGTCGGCGGGGCGGGCCATCCGCCGGATACATTGCTCGACGACCTCGCGCACCGGCTCTGGCAGGCACGCGGCCGCAGCCTGGTCCTTTGCGGCTCTCAAGACGTCCGGCTGCAGGTGCTCGTCAATTTCCTCAACGACCTGCTGGGGAATTACGGATCGTCGCTGGAGCTGGAGCGTCCTTCGCTGCAGAAGGCTGGCAACGATCGCGAGCTGCAGACACTTCTGGAAGAGCTGCGTGACGGTAAGGTCGCTGCGCTCTTTCTCCATGGAGTTAATCCCGTCTACGACCTGCCCAGCGGAGACGCGCTGGCCGGACAGATTCGAAAAGTGCCGCTGGTAGTGAGCTTTGCCGGCCGTCTGGATGAAACCTCCGCGCTCGCGCGGTTTGTTTGCCCGGACCACCATTCCCTGGAATCCTGGGGCGACGCCGAACCCGTGCGCGGCACGATCGGCTTGTTCCAGCCGGCGATACGCCCTCTGGGCAATACGCGCGCTGTCCAGGAGAGTCTCGCGATTTGGGGAGGCCAGCCGAAAGCGGCCTACGACATCCTCCGGGATTACTGGCGCGAGAATATATTTCCGCAGCGCAAAGGCGATGCGGATTTCCAAACGTTCTGGGATCGTGCCGTCGAAGCCGGGTTTGCGGAAGTGCCTTCCGCGGCGCCCAAGCCTAGCCATTTTCGCGCTGCGGCACTTCAGGCGGTGCCGCCTCCGGCTCCCGCTGGCGGCGAGTTCTCCTTGGTTCTCTATCCTAAGGTCGCGATGCTGGACGGCCGCCACGCGGAAAATCCCTGGTTGCAGGAGCTGCCGGATCCCATCAGCAAGGTGACTTGGGATAACTACGCATGCGTTTCTCCTGCCGCGGCGCAACGGCTCGGACTGAAAGATGGGGACGTCGTTCGCCTCGAAGCGGATGCCGGGAAGGGAAGCGCGGCCGCGCTGGAACTGCCGGTTTATGTGCAGCCGGGACAGCACGACCAAGTGATCGCCGTGGCGCTTGGCTACGGCCGCAAAGCCACGGCGCGATTCGCCAGCGTCGGGCCGAAATGGCTTTTCGGCGGGCCGGACGTGGGCGAAGACGGCCGGATCGGAAAAAATGCCGCAGCGATGCTCATCCTCGCTGGCGGAAGCCTGCAATACGTTCATGAGGGGATCCGTCTGAGTAAGACCGGCAAGCGGCACGCGCTGGCCTCCACGCAGACCCATCACAGCTTGACGATGCCGCAGAACGTGCCGCTGGTCGGCGGCGAACATCGCGAAATCGTGCGCGAAACAACGTTCGGCGCGTTGATCGCAGAGGCCGGGGAACCTTCCCCCGCCGCGTCCGGCAAGAACGGCCTCTGGCCGGCGGACCATCCGTACAACGGCCATCGGTGGTCCATGGCCATTGATCTGACTGCGTGCACAGGCTGTTCCGGCTGTGTCGTCGCTTGCCAGGCCGAGAACAACATTCCCGTCGTGGGCAAGGATGAGGTTCTTCGCCATCGCGAGATGCACTGGATCCGAATCGATCGCTACTACTCGGGCGATGCGGACGTCGACGTGGTGCAGCAGCCAATGATCTGCCAGCAATGCGACAACGCACCGTGCGAAACCGTTTGCCCGGTGCTTGCGACGGTGCACAGCGCCGAGGGGCTCAACCAGCAGATCTACAATCGTTGCGTGGGCACGCGCTATTGCGCCAACAACTGCCCCTACAAGACGCGCCGTTTCAACTGGTTCAACTATGTCCGCAACGATCGTCTGCAAAACCTCGCGCTCAATCCCGATGTGACTGTGCGATCGCGCGGCGTGATGGAAAAGTGTTCCTTCTGCGTGCAGCGAATTGAAGCCGCGCGCATCGAGTCCCGGCGGCGCGGCAAGCCGATTGCCGACGGGCAGATCCAGACCGCGTGCCAGCAGTCGTGTCCATCGCAGGCGATTGTTTTCGGGGACCTGAACGATCCGAACAGCCGCATCGCCCAGATGGCGCGCGATCCACGGCGGTTCGGGGTACTCGAGGAGTTCAACTTCCGGCCGGCGGTGAATTACCTCAGTCTGGTCCGGAATCGCGATTCCGCGGACAGAACCTCAAAAGAGGGCCAGAACAATGGCTGACTTTCCTGTACCGCTGCAAAAGCCTTTGATCACCGGCAACAAGACACCGGCGGATGTCACGCGAGATATCTGCCATTCCCTCGAAGGGCGGCCCACGCCGCTGTGGTGGGGCGGATTTCTTGTGGCTCTTGCGCTCCTGCTCCTCGGCGCATTGGCCGTGAGCTATGAAGTGGCCACCGGAATCGGCACGTGGGGCGTGAATCGCACCGTCGGCTGGGCCGTGGGCATCACTTCCTTCGTTTTCTGGATCGGCATCGGCCACGCGGGCACCTTGATTTCCGCGATCCTCTTCCTGCTGCGCCAGCGTTGGCGCACCTCCGTGAATCGTTCCGCCGAAGCCATGACGATCTTCGCGGTCATGTGCGCGGGCATTTTCCCCGTGATTCACCTCGGCCGGCCCTGGATGGCGTACTGGCTGTTTCCCTATCCCAACACGCGCGGGCCTTTGTGGGTCAATTTTCGTTCGCCGCTGGTGTGGGACGCTTTTGCGGTTGGCACGTATTTCACAATTTCCTTGGTCTTCTGGTACCTGGGACTGATCCCGGATTTGGCGACGGTGCGCGACCGGTTGCGCAGTGGTTTCCGCTGGCGGTTGGCGTCCGTGATGAGCCTCGGCTGGAATGGCTCCTTCCGCACCTGGCATCGCTACGAATCCTTGTATCTGATGCTCGCGGGACTCGCGACGCCGCTGGTCCTCTCGGTGCACACCATCGTGAGCTGGGACTTCGCGACCGGAGTGATTCCGGGCTGGCATGCCACCATCTTCCCGCCGTACTTTGTTGCCGGAGCGATCTTCTCCGGGGTGGCCATGGTTTTGACGCTGGTCCTCGTGGCGCGCAAAACCATGCGTCTGGAAAACTACATTACGCTGCGCCACGTCGATGTGATGTGCAAGCTGCTCCTGCTGACCAGCGGAATTGTTGCCCTCGCCTATGCCACGGAATTTTTCACCGCCCTCTATTCGACGAATGCGTATGAAGAATTCGCGTTTCTGAATCGCGCCTTCGGGCCCTTCGGCTGGGCCTATGGGATCATGGTGGGTTGCAACGTGCTCACTCCGCAGTTGCTCTGGTTCCGAAAGGTGCGGAGCAATCTCTGGCTGGTCTTTCCCATCTCCATCCTGGTGAATGTCGGCATGTGGTTTGAACGCTTCGTCATCATCGTGACCTCGCTGCACCGCGATTTCCTGCCCTCCAGCTGGACGAGTTACCGCCCCACGCCCATCGAGATCTCCATGCTGCTCGGGAGTTTCGGCCTGTTCTTCACCTTATTTCTCCTCTTCTGCCGGTTTTTGCCGGTCATCGCGATGGCCGAGGTGAAAGGCGTGCTGCACGTTGGCCACCAAGCGAAAGTACCGGGTTCCGAGCGGCATCCCGCAGGACGGCCGCTGGAAAAATTGAAGACCGCCGCTGTGCAGACCGGGGAAGGAGGATTCGCATGAGCCGGCGAGTCGTTGTCGGAGTGTTTGACGACGAAGCGAATCTGCTGGGGGTCACGCAGGAGGCCCGCGCCAAGGGATGGAAGGTCATCGACGTCTACACCCCGTATGCCGTGCATGGATTGGACGCGGCGATGGGCTTGCGTCCGTCGCGTCTTCCCTGGGTTTGCTTCCTGGCGGCGATCACCGGGGCCGCGCTGAAACTTTGGTTTGAATTCTGGACCACCATGGTGGACTGGCCGCTCAACATCGGTGGCAAGCCCTGGAACTCTCTCCCCGCCTTCGTGCCCGTGACGTTTGAAGTCATGGTGCTTTCCGCCGGGTTGACGACCATGTTTGCTTTCCTCGTGCTGGCGCGGCTCCGGCCGGGCAAGCGGCCGGTTATGCCTTTTCCCGGCGTCACCGACGACCGCTTTGTCCTGGTGCTGGAAGAGTCGGACGCGCGCTTCGACCTGGCGCGGGTGCGCCGGCTGTTTGAGAAGTTCGGTGTTGTGGCGTTTGAGGAACGGATCGAGGAGGCTGGATGTCCCGGCGAACTCTGAACGTCGCGCTGCTGGCGGTGTTCCTGGCGAGTCTGGCGCTGAACTGGGCGATGCGCCCTCAACCCTGGCGGCCGAACCGCGAGTTTATTCCGGAGATGGTGCGAACCCCGCGCTTCAATGCGTACTCCACGAACCCCAACTTTGCGAACGGGATGACGCTGCAGACTCCGGTTGCGGGAACGATCCCGCGCGGATTTCTCCCGTTGCACTATGCCCCCACCCCAGAAGATGCGGTTCGCGCGGGTGACACTTTGGAGAGCCCCATTCGGCCTGATGACGCCCAAGCTATCTCCCGCGGCTCCGTCGTCTTCGCTAATTTCTGTGTCCCGTGTCATGGCGCCGCGGGCAAAGGCGACGGCCTGGTAATACAGCGAGGTTATCCCGCGCCGCCTTCGCTGTATGCGGACAACGCCAGGAAAATTAAGGATGGCCAGATTTTCCACATTTTGACCTACGGCCAGAAGAACATGCCCTCCTATGCAAGCCAGCTCTCACGGGAGGATCGCTGGCAGGTGATTGCATTTGTGCGCTCTCTCCAGAAGCAAGCCTCGCCTGTTCCGGCGGGAGGTCAGCCATGAATGATCACCAGGTTCCTGCGCGACTGGCCGCTTTGCGGAGGCCGGCAGCCGCGGTTGCCGCGATCGCTGGGGTAATTCTCCTGCTGGGACTCCGGATTGCTCCGGGCCGAGCCTGGCCGGATCTGTTGCTCGCCAGTTTCGCGATGGTGTGCCTCGGCTTGTCCGGCATCTTTTTTGTCGCTCTCCAGTATGCGAGCGGAGCGGTGTGGAGCATTCCGCTACGGCGCGTGGGCGAAGCTCTCGCGGCCGCCCTACCCCTGGGAGGCCTGGGAATTCTGGCGGTACTCCTCGTGCATCCCTCGATTTATCCCTGGTACGGCCATACAGAAATCGTCACGGAAGGATGGGCGGGCTTCAAACACGCCTGGCTTTCCTACCCTTTCTTTCTCGTTCGTGCCGTGCTCTACCTTGCGGCCTGGCTGGGATTTTCGTCGGCGATTCGAAGGAATTCGCGCCGTCAGGATCGGGATGGCGGCATGGAGTTAAGCCGGAAGAACACGCGCCTTTCGGTGGCCTTCCTGGTGGTCTTCGGGGTGACCTTCTGGCTGGCGTCCACGGACTGGATCATGTCGCTCGAGCCCCACTGGGCCAGCACGATCTTCGGTATCTACCACTTTTCCGGGATGTTTCTTTCGGGTTTGGCCATGATCGCTCTGTTGGCCCTGGCCTTGCGTACGACCGGACCGCTGCGCCACGGAGTTAGCGACGATCAGTTTCTGGATCTGGGCCGCATGATCGTGGCCTTCGCAACGTTTTGGGCTTACATCTGGTTCAGCCAGTACATGTTGATCTGGTATGCCAATCTCACTGAAGAAACCTCTTACATGGTGCTCAGGACAAGCTCGGGGTGGGGACAATTGTTTGTCGTGAACCTGCTGCTGAACTGGGCGTTGCCCTTTTTGCTGCTTCTGCCGCGCGCAAATAAGATCAACCCACGGACCCTCGCCGCCGCTTCTACGATCGTTCTGCTAGGCCGTGTTTCCGACCTCTACCTTATGATCATTGCGCCGTTCGCAGCGGCAAGTCCGCGGCCTATGATCTGGGACTTTGCAGCACTCGCGGTTGTGGCGGCGAGCTTGGTTCTGGTGACCCTGCGCGCGTTTTTTGCATCCGAGCCAGTTCCTGTTGGCGACCCGCTCTTCTCTCCAAGCCTGCAGGGCCATGCGCGAAAAACGCGCCCCGCACAAACTTAAGACAGGGTTTTTTGCTTCGGTCGCGAACAAACCTTCGTCAAGAGCATCGTGAACCAAGTCAGAGCCTTCGGAGAGTCCGGTTGTTGTCAGCAAAAACCGGGGTCCAATTGGGGTCCGAATCCTGCCAAATACATGGAAGCGATGAAAAAAGCAGGCAAGTCACTACAATTTCCGCTACCGTGCAATAAGCGCGATGAACGCTAACGTCCACAACGCGTCGAAAGATCTGGTCGGGGCGCCCGGATTTGAACCGGGGACCTCCTGCGCCCAAGGCGGTTGCACAAATACTATCTGCTTGGTCCGTTTAGCTTTGTTTTGCGTCACAGTACACGGTTTTGGACCTAAGTTGTCAGTACTTGGACCCAAGTTGGACCCAAGTGGGTGAGGTGAACCCTATTCTCAATCGGGTTCTTGCGTGACGATGTGGACGTCCACGGCAGGAGCTTGGCGGAGAAAGCGATTGATGGCGTTCATGTAGAGGAATTTCCTCCAGCCGTCGACCGCGGACCTGCCAAAGATCACTTGGGTAACGTGCTTATCGCGCGCGAAAGCCGCAACAGGATCTGCCACGTTGTCGCCTTTCAGGCGCACCATGGTGGCGCCCAGGCTCTCCGCAAACTGCACATTGGCTTCCAGCGTCTTCTGATCTTCCTCGTCCGCATCTTCGCCAAGGTCCACATACACGGCATAAAGCTCCGCGTCGATCCGCCGAGCCATGCGCGCTGCCCGGGCGATCAAGTATTGGGTTCTCGGGTGCGGGCTGATGCACACGGCAATTCGTTCCCGGACGGGCCAGGTCTCCTGAATCTCCTTTTGCTCCATGTACGATTCAAGAGTTCGATCCACCTGCTCGGCCACCTGCCGCAAGGCCAGCTCGCGGAGAGCGATCAGGTTGCCGCGCCGGAAAAAATTCCTGAGCGCTTGATCCACTTGTTCCGTGGCATACACATCGCCTCGTTTCATGCGGTTCTGCAGCGCTTCCGGAGTCAGGTCCACCATGACCGCTTCTTCCGCCGACTGCACAACCCAGTCCGGCACCGTCTCCCGCACCTTGATTCCGGTAATCGCTCCGACCGTGGGGGCGATGCTTTCCAGATGCTGAATATTGACGGTCGAAAGAACGTCGATCCCCGCCGCGATGATCTCCAGCACGTCCTCGTACCGCTTGCGGTGTTTGCTGCCCGGAACATTGGTGTGCGCTAATTCATCGACAACGACGACGTGCGGCTTCCGGCTGAGGATGGCGTCGGTGTCCATTTCCTCGAAGAGGGTGCCTTTATAATCGATTTTCTTGCGCGGGATGGTAACAAGCTGCGCGGCCAGTTCCGCGATTGCCCTGCGGCCGTGCGTTTCCACAACTCCGACAACAACATCTTCGCCCCGGGTGTGGCGGCGAATCGCCTCGCTCAGCATTGTGAACGTCTTGCCTACGCCGGGGGCATAGCCCAAAAAGACCTTAAAGCTGCCGCGAACCTTCTTCGGCGGCGACGCCACTTCCAGCCACTGCTCCGGTGTCTTGGGCATATCTCTCTTCTCGTCGGCAGAACACGCAAAAGCTAAGTTACAATGTAGCCATGCGCGGTTTCCTCACCAGCCGTCTTCCCGGTTTTGTCGTCGCCCTGGGGACCGTGGCAGCGATCACCTTCCTCTGCTACAGGACCACTCACGTCAACGCGACGACAATTGCGCTCATCTTTCTTCTAGCTATTTTAGCAGTCTCCACCGTCTGGGGCATCCTTGTTTCCGTCGTGATGTCTCTGGCGGCGGTCTTCGCGTTCAACTTCTTCCTCCTGCCTCCCGTCCTGACCTTCACGATTGCTGACCCGCAGAACTGGGTGGCCCTGTTCGCCTTTCTGGTCACTGCCGTCATTGGCAGCCATCTTTCCTCCAGAGCCCGCAACCAGGCCGAAGAAGCGGACCGGCGCCGGCGAGAGATCGAAAGGCTCTACGATTTCAGCCAAAAACTTCTCAGCGCCGGAAACGTCATCGAACTCATGAATGCCATCCCGCGCCAGGTTGTGGATTCCTTTGAACTCGGCGCAGCCGCCCTGTTCCTGACGGAAAAGCAAAAGGTATATCGCTCGGGCTTGCTGATTCCACAATTGGATGCGGAGAAGTTGAAAGCCGTGGTTGCCCGCGAAGAATTGCAGGTGGATGGAGCACAGAGTCTATGTTTCGTCCCTGTCCGACTGGGTGTGCGCGTCATCGGCTGTTTGGGAATTTCCGGCCAAATCCTTTCCCGGCAATCCCTGGAAGCGCTTGGCACACTTATCGCCGTCGCCATCGAAAGGGCACGGGCCATCGAACAACTCGGCAAGACCGAAGCCTCTCGCGAGGGAGAGCGCTTGAAGTCGGCCTTGCTGGACTCCATTACCCACGACTTCCGAACTCCACTCACTTCGATCAAAGCTTCGGTGACCAGCCTGCTCTCGGACTCCCGCCTGGATGCGGAGCACCGCACGGAACTGCTCACGATCATTGATGAAGAGACCAACCGCCTTAATACCTTGATCGGCGAGGCGGCCGAGATGGCGCGCCTGGAGGCTGGGGAAGTCGAGCTGAATTTGCAGCCGCACCCCATTTCCGAGCTCGTTTCCGCCGCTCTCGAACAATGCAAGGGTTTGCTCGGCAACCGGCCTGTACAGGTTCAAGTGCCGAAGAACCTCCCTTCCGTGCGAGCAGACATGAACAGCGCCAAGCAGATCCTGGTCCAGCTGCTGACGAACGCCCACAACTACTCGCCACCCGATCTCCCGGTCACCATCAGTGCGGAGGCGAACGGCAATTTCGTCCTGACGAGCGTCGCCGACCGCGGGCCTGGGATTGAAGAGATGGAGCTCGGCCTGATCTTCGACAAGTTTTACCGTGGCAAAGACCAGCGCTACCGCGTACATGGGACGGGGATGGGCTTGCCCATCGCAAAGGCCATCGTGGAAGCCCATGGCGGCACCATCAGCGTCGTCAGCCAGTTGGGTCACGGGTCCGTGTTCACCTTTAGCCTGCCCGTGGAGCGCAGCCAGGGCAGACGGCAATGAGTTCCGCGAATATTCTGGTGGTTGACGACGAGCCTCAGATTCGGCGTGTGATGCGCACCACTTTGGCGAGCCAGGGTTACACGATCAAGGAAGCGCGCAGCGGCGAAGAAGCCCTGGAAATGCTCGGAAGCGAGCAGCCCGATCTGGTTCTTCTGGACGTGAACATGCCAGGAATGGGCGGGCTGGCGGCCTGCCGGGAAATTCGAGAACGTTCCGACGTCCCCATCATCATTCTTACGGTCCGGAATGCGGAAAAAGACAAGGTGCAGGCGCTCGACGCAGGAGCGGACGACTATGTAGTGAAGCCCTTCGGGATCGAGGAGCTTCTTGCCCGCATCCGCGCCGCTCTCCGCCGGTCATCTGCCGCGGAGCCCCTGGCTCCCGTGGATACGCCCGATCTCCACATTGATTTTGAGAGCCGCAAAGTCCTTGTCCAAGGGCGGCCGGTTCGATTGACTCCCAAGGAATTTGGCTTGCTTAGACAACTCGTCGCCAATCCAGGCAAGCCCATTGCGCACCGCAGTCTGTTGCAGGCGGTCTGGGGACCGGACTACGGAGAGGAAACAGAATACCTTCGGGTGTTCATCAATCAGCTTCGCAAAAAAATCGAGCCTGATCCGCACCACCCTCGCTATATTTGCACCGAGCCCTGGGTCGGCTACCGCTTTGAATTGCCCCGGGCCAGCTCCGCAAAAACTCGCCGTTGATTGAGATGCTCCCTTAGTGAAGCGGATGGCGCTGATCCAATTCGAGATTCAGCTCCAGCACATTTACGCGCGGCTCGCCAAGAAACCCGAGATCGCGATCTTTTGTGTGTTTCTTCACTAAACCACGCACCTCGTCCTCTTTAATACCGCGTGCGCTGGCCACGCGTGGAATCTGGAACTCCGCGGCCGCAGGAGAGATGTCCGGGTCCAGACCAGATCCCGATGTCGTCACCAGGTCCACCGGAATCGGCGCACTCGGATTCTCACTTTGGAGCTTTTGCACGTCGCTTTTCACCCGGTCAAGCAGAGTCTTGTTCGTGGGAGCCAGATTGGAGCCGCTGCTGGCCGTGGGATCATATCCAGTTCCGGCTGCAGACGGCCGCGGGTGAAAGTAGCTGGGGCTGGCGAAGGCCTGGCCGATGATTCTGGAGCCTACGAGTTTGCCGTCCTTTTCGATTAGTTGTCCGTTCGCCCGGTCGCGGGAAAAAAGCTGTGCGAGGCCCGTGATTCCGAGCGGGTAGAGGAGACCGAAGATCACGGTTGTCACCAGCGTGAACCACACGGCGATGAGAAGGTTCTTCTTCATAAGTTCCTCTCAGACAATCCCGACGTACGTTAGCAGTACATCGATAAGCTTGATCCCTATAAACGGGGCGATCACTCCGCCGACGCCATACAGCAGCAGATTGCGGCGTAGCAGCGCCGCGGCCCCTACAGGCCGGTAGCGCACGCCGCGCAGAGCCAGCGGAATCAGAGCAATGATGATCAGCGCGTTGAAAATAACCGCGGACAGAATTGCGGACTCCGGAGTGCGGAGCCGCATGATATTCAGAATTCCGAGCTGCGGGAATGCGGCGGCGAACATCGCGGGAATAATGGCGAAGTACTTGGCCACATCATTCGCAACCGAAAACGTGGTCAGCGCGCCGCGAGTAATCAGGAGTTGCTTGCCGATTTCGACGATTTCGATGAGCTTCGTCGGGTTGGAGTCGAGGTCAACCATGTTGCCGGCTTCTTTCGCGGCTTGCGTGCCGGTATTCATGGCCACTCCAACGTCGGCCTGCGCAAGCGCCGGAGCGTCGTTGGTGCCGTCGCCGGTCATGGCAACAAGTTTCCCCTTCGCTTGCTCTTTGCGAATGAGAGCCATCTTGTCTTCCGGCTTGGCTTCGGCGAGAAAATCGTCCACGCCAGCTTCGCGGGCGATAGCCGCCGCGGTTAGCGGATTGTCCCCTGTGATCATCATCGTCCGAATGCCCATGGCGCGGAGATGATCGAATCGTTCGCGCATCCCGCCTTTGACAACATCCGTCAGAGCGATGGCCCCCAGTACGCGGCGATTCTGTGAGACCAGCAGCGGAGTCCCGCCGGCATTGGAGATTTCCTTGACGATCTCCAGGATCTCGGCAGGCACCTCATGGCCCTTCTCCGCCACGTATTTCGCAATGGATTCCGGAGCTCCTTTGCGAATTTCGTGGATGTCCATGTCTACGCCGGACATGCGCGTCTGCGCCGAAAATGGAATGAACGTGGGATTGTGCGCCGCCAACTCACGGCCGCGAAGCCCATATTGTTCCTTGACGAGGACGACAATGGAACGGCCCTCGGGCGTTTCATCCGCTAAGGACGCAAGTTGCGCGGCGCTGGCGAGTTCCACCTCTGCGACATTCGGGCAAGGGTACAGAGCAGTCGCCTGACGGTTTCCCAGCGTAATCGTGCCGGTTTTATCGAGCAGAAGTACGTCCACGTCTCCCGACGCCTCCACGGCGCGTCCGGACATCGCGATGACATTTCTCTGAATCAGCCGGTCCATGCCCGCGATGCCAATCGCGGACAGCAGCCCGCCGATCGTCGTCGGAATCAGGCAGACAAGAAGAGAAACAAGGACAAAGATGCTCTGAGGCGCGCCGGCATAGATTGCAAACGGCTGCAGGGTCACGACGGCGAGCAAGAAGATGATGGTCAACCCTGCTAGAAGGATATTGAGCGCGATCTCGTTGGGTGTTTTCTGCCGGGAAGCGCCCTCGACAAGGTGGATCATGCGGTCGAGGAACGTCTCACCGGGATTCGAAGTGATGCGAACCTTGATCTCATCCGAGATCACGCGTGTACCCCCAGTAACCGCCGAGCGGTCTCCGCCGGACTCGCGGATCACCGGCGCAGACTCCCCGGTAATCGCGGATTCGTCTACCGAGGCCACGCCCTCAATCACCTCCCCGTCTCCCGGAATGAATTCTCCGGCGCTCACCAGAACCTCATCTCCGGCGCGCAACACCGAACTCACTACGACCTCTATGGAACCATCCGGCCGCAAACGACGCGCTTCAGTCTCTGCTCGGGCTTTGCGCAGAGTCTCCGCCTGTGCCTTGCCGCGCCCCTCCGCCATAGCCTCGGCAAAATTCGCAAACAGCACCGTAAACCACAGCCACAAGCTGATCTGCAGGCCGAAACCGATCTGTCCCGCATGATGGAGGGCATTCCACGCGAGTTGGACCGTGGTCAGTGCGGCACCGACCTCAACCACAAACATAACGGGGTTCTTGACAATCGTCCGGGGGTTCAACTTGCCAAAGGAGTCCACCACTGCCCGAGAAAGAATCTTCCTGTCAGTGAACGACTTTTTCCTGATTTTAGCGGCTGGATCCATAGACACCTCAGAAAGATTTCCCTGCGAGCATCAGCAGGTGTTCGAGAATAGGTCCCAGACTAAGAGCTGGGAAGAAAGTGAGCGCACCCACGATCAAGATCGTGGCAACGAGCAAACTTGCGAACAGGCCGCCTGTTACGGGGAATGTCCCGGCCGACTCAGGAAGAATCTTCTTCTTGGCTAGGCTTCCGGCAATCGCCAGCACTGGAATGATCATGAAGAACCGCCCGAGCAATTGGGCGGCGGCCGTGGACGTGTTGTACCACATGGTATTGGCGCCCAGACCTGCGAACGCCGAGCCATTGTTGCCGGCGGACGAGACGTACGCGTAGAGCACCTGCGAAAGCCCGTGCGGTCCCGGGTTCGAGATACTCGAAGTGCCAAAAGGCTTAGCCACGGCAACTGCCGAAAAGCTCAGGATCGTAAACGTCAGGACAAGAATCGCCAGCATGGCCATCTTCACGTCGTAGGATTCGATCTTCTTCCCCAAGTACTCTGGAGTTCGACCCACCATCAGTCCCGCGATGAAGACCGCAAGGATCACAAACACCACGATTCCGTAAAGCCCGGCGCCGACCCCGCCGAACACAACCTCTCCCAGCATAATGTTGATCAAAGGGACCATGCCGCCAAGCGGCGTGAACGAATCATGCATGCTGTTCACGGCGCCGCAGCTCGCATCGGTCGTCACGGTCGCGAACAGCGCGGAGTTCGCGATACCGAAACGCACCTCTTTCCCTTCCATGTTTCCGCCAGTTTGCAGCGCGCTCGCTCGCTGATCCGTGCCGGCTAGGAGTGGATTCCCTCTGGCCTCCGCCCAGTACGCTGTCGTCACACCCGCAAGAAACAGGAACGCCATCGCGGCCCACACGGCCCAGCCGTGCCGCTGAGACCCCGTCATGCGGCCCAGGGTGTACGTGAGACCCGAGGGAATCGCGAAAATCAGCACGATCTGGAAGAAGTTCGAGAGTGGCGTTGGATTTTCGAAAGGATGCGCGCTGTTGGCGTTGAAAAATCCGCCGCCATTCGTGCCGAATTCCTTGATTACTTCCTGTGATGCCACGGGGCCCTGGGCAATTACCTGCTGCGTCACCGTTTGTGTTGTGGTCTTGCCGTCCGGGCCGGTCACCTGCACGGTCTGCGGTTCGATCAACTGCACTGTGGCGTAGGGCTTCAGATTCTGTACGACACCCTGAGACACGAACACCAGCGAGCCCACTATGCAAATGGGCAGCAGAACCCACAGCAGACACCGCGTGGTGTCAACCCAAAAGTTTCCGAGCTTGTCCGTTTCCTTGCGGGCGATTCCGCGAATGACCACGATGGCCAGCACGATACCCACAGCCGCGGAGGCGAAGTTGTGGTACGCCAGCCCCGCCATCTGCGTGAGATAGCTCATCGTGGATTCGCCGCTGTAAGCCTGCCAGTTCGTATTGGTCGTGAACGAAGCCGCCGTGCCAAACGCCAGGCCGGGCTCCACATTGGGGAATTTCTGCGGGTTGAGCGGCAGCCACTTCTGCGTGCGCTCGATGAGATAGAGGAGCGCCATGGAGACGCCGCTGAACAGGAGCATGGCGATGGCGTACTCCGTCCAGCGCATCTCATGCTTCTCGTCCACGCCGGTCAGGCGGTATACGATTCTTTCGACCGGCCGCAGGACCGGATCTAGGAACGTCTTCTCCCGGCTGAATACTCGCGTCATGAAGATGCCGAGTGGCTTGGTGAGCAGAAAAATCACCAGGAGATAAAACGCAATTTGCAACCAGCCATTTGCCGTCATGATCAGAACTCCTCCGCCTTCAGGAGGGCGTAGAGCAAATACCCAAAGAGAAGGGCGCAAATGATCAGCAACACCGCATTACCTGCATTCATTGGCTCGCTCCTACCTCAGCCGTTCGCACCCGCGAACGTAGAGAATGGCTACTCCGACAAACAGCGCCGTCGCGACGATGAAAATGACGTCTAGCATGATTGTTTCTCTCCTCCTGACGATGTGCACTTCACGGCTAACGACGCTGTCGAGAGCCTTTCGGAATCATAGTGACCAAGCGCACTGACTGCGCCCCCTGGAGTTTCGAGTTAGAACCCTGTCGATGAGCTCTATTCGTTCGCTTTGACTCGCGGAAAAACTGAACCAACGCGTACAACATGAACGCAAGACCAAAGCCCGCGAAACTTATGAAGACCCACATCGCCCTCAGATCCTTTTCTTTCGCTGGGCCGCCCTTGTTCACGGTTCACCTGGCGGGTATCCGCCCATGGCTCCAAGCTTCACCTGCGACACGTAAAGAAGTCCTGATGAAGTCGTAAGGATTTCATAAAGTTTCTTTTGCCCTTGGCTGTGCCTGTCTGCCAACGTTCGGTCTCGACACAATTCATTGAATCGAAACCAAGCGTGACTCCGCGAAGGCCGGGTGAAGACGGTACAGCCTATTGAGCGATGGTTTCTAAATGATTTCGGCAGGTGAAGACTTAGGATGAGGTGTCCGCAGCGTGTCTGAAACGATGCTTCCTGGCTGGGAACGGGCTAATCCCACCCCTACAAGACATTATCTGCCCGGTCCCTGCCCGCGCCCTCTGCCGTCACAGGCTACCTCAGTCCGATTTGGATTCACTTGAAGAAATTTTTGCCAGCGAGCGACACATTTTCCTTCCTCACCGCTGATTAGGTAGATAGAGGAGTTGTTCTCCCCTCATTCTCCTGCTGGTGAGGTGAACCCCTAAGCTGGCACAAATTGGCACAGACAGTTCATTGAAAATAAGGAAGTAAGTGGTCGGGGCGTCCGGATTTGAACCGGGGACCTCCTGCGCCCAAGCCAAGCGTGCTATCTCTGGGAAGTCCTTCCTTTTCAGTCTTACTTCGGAAAGCAAAGGATTTAGCTAAAGAATTTGGTAGTGGCACGATGTGCGAGGATGTGCCTCCGCATGCATGGAGTCCCCACACTTTTCCCCACAGCGAATGGGAAGTGAAAAACCATCCGAACGATTCTAGATTCCAAGTGAAATCAATCCTGCTGTTCTGAATCGAAGGGTAGCAATAATATACTGCGATTATATAACGAAAGCGTACTGTGGTAATAACAAAGCAAGCGATTTAATTTTTCAAGACCGCCGGTTTCAACCGCTCACCCACTCCTCCGTTTTTAATTCTTGCGTATTCTGCGATTTAGCGGCCAATTTGCTACAGTGCGGATTCGAACTGCTGCATTTTGATGCAATGTACGGGCAGCTTCTTCTTCGATTGCCCAGCAATATTTAGCAAAACCTCGGGAGATTTCCGCGCTCACCCTTCCAAGTATTTTACGCGGAGTTCGCGCTTTGACAGCTTGCCGGCCGAGTTGCGCGGCAGCTTGTCAACGAAGTCCACGCTCTTAGGCGCTTTGACGCTCCCCAGCCGCTGCTTGCACAACGCGATGATTTCTTCGGCGGTCACCGCCGAACCGGCATTCAGCTCCACCACGGCTTTTACCGCTTCGCCCCACTTATCGTCAGGCACGCCGATGACAGCGCAGTCGCGAACCGCCGGATGGCTGTTGACTACTCCCTCGACCTCGGCGCTAAACACGTTGTAGCCTCCCGTAATGATCATGTCTTTTTTTCGGTCGGTAATATGCAGGTAGCCTTCGCGGTCGAAAAATCCCACGTCGCCGGTGTGCAACCAGCCGTCTATGATGGTCTCCGCCGTCTTCTGCGGGTCCTTGTAGTAGCCCTTCATCAGGATGTCGCCGGCCACGCAGATCTCGCCCACCTCGCAATCCGGCAAAGGCCTGTTCTTGCTGTCCAAAATCGCGCATCGCACTAGAGGGTAGGGGCGCCCGCAGGAAGAAAGGCGCGAGTCGGGGGCGATCTCTCCGTTAATGAAGTGTTCTTCGGGAGCAAGGTAGCTGATCGTGCCCGGGGCTTCGGTTTGGCCGTAGCCCTGCATCATCACCGGCCCAAAAGTCTTGATGGCCCTCCGCAGCTTTTCCGTTGACATAGGCGCTGCGGCATAAATGAAATAGCGCAGGGATGAATAATTTCGCTGGTTGATACCGGGCAGATCCAGTAGTCCGTAGATTACGGTGGGCGGCAGGTAGAGCTCGGTGATGCGATATTTTTCGATTGCGTCCAGGAGCGGTCCCGGTTCCAAGCGCGGAAGGATGACTACAACACCGGCCCGCACCGAGGTCACCAGCGTCATGATTCCGCTGGCGTGCGTAAGTGGCGCCGCCGCCAAATTGACCGGTCGTTGGCCAACCGGGTATGGCATTGCGGCCAGCCAACTGGCTACCAAGGTCTGAATGGCGCGATGCGTGTTCATCACCCCCTTGGGTTTGCCCGTTGTGCCACCCGTTGGTTGCAAACAACAGACGTCCTCCATGGCGTATTCGACAACCGGCGGCAAATCCGGTTTGTCGGCAATCCAGCGATCCAGTGACAACCCCCCTTCCCATTCGCCGTCGATGCAGATGTACTGGCGCACCTTCGGCAGCTTCGGGCGGAGGCTCGCCACCACTTCGCTGAACCGTCGCTGAAAGAACAGCACCTCGCAGTCAAAGGCATCGAGGATATAGCCGTTCTCCTCGGCAGAGTTGCGGGGGTTGATTGGGACCCACGTTAAGCCGGCACGCCAGATGGACAGGGTGCACAGCCAGCCCACTGCATCGTTGCTAGCCCATACCGCGGCATGTGTTCCCTTTCTGCAGCCCAATGCGAGGAGCCCGTTGGCAACGCGATAGCTGAACCGCTGCGCCTCCCGGTATGTGAAGCGGCGCTCCCCGAAGATCAGATAATCACTGTCTGGAGCGATTCGGCAGCCACGATCAAAATAGTCAATGATTGCCATCGTTCGCTCCGCTCCCCAGGTATGCGCGGGGAGAACTACTCTCCGGCAAGGAGGAGAGCTTGCCCCCAGTTCTAGACAGTCCAGATTTCGGTCGGCGCCCGTTTGAAGTTGGAGCCCACAATTCCTTCTTGCTTCTCAACTTCATCCCGCACTCCGCTACTGATAGTTAAGGCGAAGACCCGGCCTAGGCCAGTCGAACGCAGCTAGCCGTCCCGTGGCCAGCAGTGTGACATAGGCCGTTTTCAGATTCTTGCCGCCGAAGCAGAGGTTGGTGGGAGCCATATCCGGCATGGGAATTTTCTGGTACGCGCCATTGCGCGGATGAAAAACGGTTAGGATGCCGGCCCCAGGAGTTGCGACTACGACATAGCCCGCCGAATCCAGCGCCAAGCTATCAAAAAAAGCCATCCCGTCCGGGCCGCCTACGAAATACCCGCCGTGCTCGGGGAAAGGACTGGGGGAACGCTTGATTTCACCAGGGCCGGCAATTTCGAACTTGTAAAGATGGTGCGTGAACGACTCTGCTACATAAAGCCAATTTCCATCCGGCGAGAGTCCGATACCGTTGGGGCCCATGAACGGTCCCATCACTTCGCGAATCAAGCTGCCATCCGCCTTGGCGTAAAAGACGCTGCCACGGTCAACGTTGCGCGGGCGCATGCGGCCAAAATCCGTGAACCAGAATCCACCCTGGGCATCGAAGACCAGATCGTTGGGACCGGTCAGGCCCAGCTCACCGGCGGCTTCGTATAGCATCTCGACCTTGCCGGTATCGAGATCGAAACGCTGAATGTATCCCCGTGCCTCGGGGTCATTCGGCTCATCCTCTTGAACGGGTAAGAGCAAGTCGCCGATCTGGCGCCATCGCGAAGAACCACGATTGCAAACGTAACATTTGCCGTCTGGACCGAGGGCTAAGCCATCCGGCGTACCTCCGGTCACCGCCGCCACAACTTTGCTGCCGTCGGGCATGACACGGGTCACGCGCCCTTCGGCCATCTCGCAGACTAATACACTGCCATCGGCAAGCGCCACCGGCCCTTCTAAGCCGCGCAAGCCATCTGCAAGCACGCGATAATTCTTGATCTCTTTTCCTTTGTGCTTCATATCGACCTCTTACTCCCAAGTAAATGGTTGCGCCGGTGAAATGCTTGCCGCAAGCCTCACAGCCTGCTTTGGCGGACGCAGTGTACGTCCGGGTCTCTTATTTCCCCAGGATATTTACGCAAGCTGCGGCTTCTTCGACGCCGTAGAATCCGCCGCCGTTTGCAGCGATTGCCAGACGCGCACCAGGAACCTGCCGGGTGCCGGATTCTCCACGCAGCTGGCAAGTCAGTTCGCAGATTTGGGCGATGCCCGTGGCACCCACCGGATGTCCCTTGGATTCCAGTCCTCCGGAAACATTGATGGGAATCCGCCCGCCCAAGCGGGTAGCGCCGCTTTCGGCAAGCGCCCCTCCCTCACCAACTCCGCAGAAACCCAAACATTCGCTCTGCAGGATTTCGCCGAAAGCGGTGGCATCGTGCACCTCGGCTACGGACATATCTTCCGGACTCAAACCGGCCTGCTCGTATGCCTGCACGGCGGCGCGCCGAGCAATGTGCTGGTCGAACTGGCCCCATTCCCGTTCAACCCCACTGGCCAAGACACTGGCCAGAACTTTGATTGGCCGGCTCTTGGGGAACCGGCACAGCGCCTCTCGGCTGCACAGTAAGATCGCAGCTGCGCCGTCGCTTATGGGCGAGCACATGGGCAAGGTGAGCGGCCAAGCGACAGTCTTGGCTGCCAAGACCTCTTCAACTGTCATGGGGTGGCGGTATTGTGAGTGTGGATTGAAGACGGAGTGTTCGTGGTTTTTCGATGCCACTATCGCCAGTTGGCGTTCCGTCAGCCCAAAGGTTTTCATGTGATACTTGGCAATAGCGGCATAGACGTCGAGAAACACGCTCTTCAGCTCCTGGTCTTTAATTCCAGGCGGCGGCGAAACTCCATCTCCCAAAGCGAGCAACCGGGCGACTATCTTGTTGGACTCGTGAACATCCCAGCCACCGGAAAATACGGAGAACGTTTTTTGCTTATCAGCGCTGTACATCTTCTCGCAGCCCACCGCGAGCGCCACATCGGCAATTCCGGCTTGGACATAAACGCAGGCCAAATGGAAGGCGGTGCTCCCGCTGGCACAGGCGTTCTCCACATTGGCAATGGGGACGCCGTGAATTCCCATAGCGCGTAACGCAATCTGCCCTCGCACAACACTCTGGCCTTCCAGAATGCCCTGGGTGGCGTTTGCAAAGAATGCCACGCCGATCGGCTCGCTCCCCGAACCGGCGTCGGCGAGAGCCTCCGTCACAGCTTGCCTCGTGAGGTCCTTCACCGTAAGGTTCTCAAGTTTACCAAACGGCGTCATGCCAATACCGGCCACATACACCCGGTTTATCGGTAAAGTCCTGTTACCCAATCCATTGCTCCTTGCCATCCCTACTCGCGCACATGTTCATGAATGAAAGCTGTAATTTCTTGGATCGTGGTACCCGGCCCGAAGATGGCCTTGAAACCCGCCGCTTGCAACAACGGGATATCTTCGGCTGGAATCACTCCCCCGCCGATAAGCAGTACGTCGGTCATTCCCGCTTCTTTCAACAGTTCTGCGACACGGGGAAAGTGGTATTCGTGCGCGCCAGAAAGACAACTGAGTGCGACGACATCCGCGTCCTCTTCGATGGCAGCCTGCACAATCAGTTCTGCGGGCGTTCGAATGCCGAGATAAATGACCTCCATGCCGGCATCCCGAAGTCCCAACGTGAGTACGTGCGCTCCACGATCGTGGCCATCCAGTCCCGGTTTCGCCAGCACCGCTTTGATTGGTCTTTGTCGCGTCATAAATTTGCCCCGGCGCAGGGCCATCAGCGATACTCGCCGTAAACCTCACGCAGGGCGTTGCAGACTTCCCCCATAGTTGCGTACGCGCCTACCGCTTGGAGCACAGGTTCCATGACGTTTGTGCCCATCCGGGCTGCCCGTCGCACCTGCTCAAGTCCCTTCTCCACTGCGGCACAGTTCCGTTTGGCGCGCAAACAACGAACCTTTTCCACCTGCCGAGCCTCTTCTCTCCGGTCCACCCGAGTAACCTCGATAGGTATGGTCTCGTTCATCTGGAACTTGTTGACGCCGACGACTGTGCGGTCGCCGGAACCCACCAGGGTGGATTGCCGGTATGCTTCTTTTGCAATATGTCCAATCTGATAGCCCTGCTCGATGGCAGCGACCGCACCACCCATTGCTTCTATTTCGTCGAATAATTTCATTGCGCGCTGTTCCAGTTCGACGGTCAGCGATTCCAGGTAATACGACCCGCCCAGAGGATCCGCGGTTCCCAGCAGACCACACTCGTTATGAACGATCTGCATGGTCCGCAGTGCCAGGGTGGCACTCTCCTCGGTTGGAATGGACAATGCCTCGTCCATAGTCGCAATGTAGGTGGCTTTAGCGCCGGATAGTACTTGAACAAGCGCCTGGATAGTGCCGCGCACAAGATTGTTCCGCGGTTGCTGGGCGGTGAACAAGCTGGCTTGGGAACCACAGGTAAGCGTCATGGCTAGAACGCGAGGGTTGGTTGCGTCAAACCGCTCTTTCAGCATTCGAGCCCACATGCGCCGAAATGCTCGATGCTTGGCAACCTCTTCGAATAGGTCGAGTCCCGCCACGAATAAACTTCGGGGAAGTGGAAGCTCGTCAACGCTTAGTCCTCGGTTCACGAATTCCTGTACGTAGGCTGCGGCGTTCGACAGGGTGAAAGCGATCTCATGGACGGCGCTGCCGCCGGCTTCGCGAATGTGATATCCGCAATAAAGGATGGGCACCATGAACTTCAGGTGGCGCTTGGCTACGAACTCCATACAATCGACGCTGAGCTTGAGACCTGCCTTCGGCGGAAATATCTGGGTGCCGCGTGCAAAATATTCTTTCAGCACATCATTTTGAACCAGGACCTTTATCTGCTCGAGAGAAACGCCTTGCTTCTCACCCGCCGCAATAATCATGGCAAGCATAACCACACTATTGGCGTTCGCCTGGGCGCCTACGAAGACCTTGTCCAGCGGAATGCCTTCAAAGATGACTTCCACATCGGCCAGGGAGTTGATGGGGCAGCCAATCTTGCTGACTTCCCCTTTGGCCAAAGGGTGATCGCTGTCATAGCCGATTTGCGTGGGCAGATCGGGAGCAATGATCAGTTCCTTGGCCCCCTGCGCCAGAAGGTGCTTGTAGCGGGCATTGGTCTGCTCCGCCGTGGGGCAGCCGGAATAGGCGTAAATGCGGGGCGGAGCGCCGCGATACATAGTGGCGTTGTCACCCCGAGCAAATGGGAACTGACCAGGGAAACCCAGGTCCCGCGTGTAATGCAAGTTATCCGTATCTGAGGGCGTGTACACGCGCTGCACCGGAATTCCAGAATATGTCTCGAACCGATTCGTCCATTCTCCGGTGACGGATAGTTCCGGTTCGAGACACTCCTTCTGCCAGGTTTGTTGAGCGCAGCGAATGGCCGCATCGTCACTGTCGTGCGGCTCTTTCATCTCATCCCGCTTGGGCATATTTGGAACCAGCCGCCAAGGCGGCGCGGACCCCTTCGATGACGTTCTGGGGACTTGGAGCAAGTAACTTCATCAAATCCACCGAGCGTGCAAATGGAACATGCGGCATCCCAAGCCGGATGATTGGCGCCTTCAGCTCGTGAAATAACTCCTCGGAAACAAAAGCCGCGATTTCGCTGCCCGTACTCCCTTGTTTCCAGGTCTCCTGGGCAATCACGAGCGTCCCTGTCTTTTTTACCGACTCTCGAATTGCTTCGCGATCGAAGGGGACCACCGTTCGCAAGTCCACCACCTCTACATCAATGCCTTCTTTGCTCAGTTCTTCGGCGGCGCTCAGTGCGTGATTAACCATGTTGCCGAAACCTACAACAGTAACATCTTTCCCCGGGCGCTTGACCTCGGCTACGCCGATGGGGATGAGGTACTCTTCATCCGGGATTTCACTGCGCTTGCCGGTACAAATGGCCAAATGATCGAGGTACACCACCGGGTTATCGTCACGAATGGCGGATTTCATCAATCCCTTGGCGTCATAGGCATTGGAGGGAGCGACGACTTTGACCCCGGGAATGTGTTGCAGCCAGGCGTGGTAATCTCCCGGATGGCCGCGAGTCACCCCAACGCCATAGCGGGCCCGCACCACCATCGGCACCGTGAGCGTGCCTGCCGAAAAGTAATAAGCGCTGCCCGCGTCCACCGCCAAGTGCCCCATGATCAGCGCGAGGAACTCTGAAAAGAGGATGTCGCAGATGGGGCGCATGCCGGTCATGGCCGCCCCTATACAGGAGCCTATGATGACGAGTTCGGACATGGTGACGTCCACCATGCGCTCCGGAAATTCCTTCTCCATGCCGGTGTAGGCTTGGTAGGCTTGGATCCCCTGGTGACCCACAATTTCTTCTCCGAGCACGAAAACGCGCTCGTCGCGGCGCATCTCCTCACTCATTGCCTCAATCAGCGCTTCATTGGAAGTAAGCCGTTTTGCCATGATGTCAGCTCCTGCCCACTGCATAGACGAGTTCCGGCCGCAACTCCTCGGGCCCGGGTGGCGGATCGCTTTTCGCCTGGGCAATCGCGGCGGTGACTTCGCTGGCCGCCTGCTCGTGAATGGACTTGATATCGCCGTCGGTAACCAGTCCTTCCGCCTTGAGGCGATTCTCGAATACCAGGATGGGATCTCGCTCGCGCCAGTGACGGCGCTCCTCCTGGGGCTGATAGGCGGCGGGATCGGTTGTCCAGTGCCCGCTGACGCGATAGGTGAGCGCATCGATGAGCGACGGACCTTTCCCGGCGCGCGCGTGAGCAACCGCTTGCATTAGGGCTGCATTCACCGCTTCCACGTCGTTCCCGTCGGCAAGAATCCCGGGCATGCCATAGCCAATGGCCCGGTCTACAATGCGCCCTGCGGTGCCGCGCTCCGCGGACATGGAAATGCAAAACTGATTATTCTGGCAAATAAAGACTGCGGGTAATTTCAGGACGCCGGCAAGGTTCAACGATTCGTGAAATTCTCCCTTATTAGCGCACCCATCGCCGAATACCACCACGGCAACTTCGTCGGTCTTCCTGAGTTTCGCGCTCAGAGCGGCGCCGGCGCCGTAGGTGATGGTAGTTCCCAGAAAGCCTCCCATAGTGCTGAAGTTCTTGGGTTCGGCTCGGCCCCGCACCTCGGAGAAAAACCGCCCGCGATCGTACGCCGTAACTTTTCCCAGGACGCCGGCGACGAGCCGGTGCATGGAAGCGCCGCGCACCAGATTTGCCGCCAAGGCCCCGCGGTAATGGGGGATGTAAACGTCGTCGGGCCGGAGACCGAAGGCGCTGCCCACCACAACCGCCTCTTCGCCGACAGCGCTGTGAAAATAGGGATGAAAGCTTATGATGCCATTTTCCAGCTCCCGGGCGCGCACGAGCGCGCGATAGAGCGATAATCTCGTTTCATTCGATGCCATCGTGAATTTCCTTTGTCTAAAGTGATGTTCCTTGAATTCTCGCAACTACGGCGTCCTCCGCCGCAAATTCGTCCACGGGAACCAGGATCTCGGTGATCACGCCGTCGGAAGGCGCTTCGATTTCGAAGTTCACCTTCTCCGTCATTATCTCCACGATGCTCTCACCGGCTCGCACACTGTCACCGGCTTTCTTGTGCCAGTAAACTACCTTTGCCTCTACCGATCCATGTCCAAGTTTTGGGATCTTGATCTCGATCATGCTCTCTCTCTGTTGTTCAGTTCAGAAACTTCAGGACCGGTCTCTGTTCTTCAGCCCTGTGTAAAAACGGAGTGTAGCCCACGTTGGCCGGCTGGCACACGGCCGCCCGGGGACCACGCTGGGCCATCGCGTTCATACCCGCCGATCTGTGGCCGCTGAGAGCTTGGCCTTCAGAAGGAGGGTCGCAGCGGCAATCCTATCGTAGGAGGGCCACTGCTCGAAATCTTCCGGGGTCTTCGCCGCCTGGTCCCGAGTAACCAGCGCCACCTTGCCGGACAGACCAAACATCGCTCTCCCACCATAGTGTCTCTTTGCATTCTGCCGGATCAGCCACTCGCTGTACGCTGTGATCCCTCAGAAGTTGTACTTCAGCGCGAACTGGATCAGCCGCGGCGATACCGCAGTGGAATTGATCACCCCGAAACCAGGGGAACCCACGTCCAGAGACGGATTGTCGAACTGCGGATGATTAAAGGCATTGAAGAACTGCACTCGAAACTCCACGTTCGTTGCCTCGGTGAATCCCTTGACTTTGGTGATTTTGGCCAAGGATATGTCCCAGTTGTTCTGATCTGGCCCCCTCAGCGCACCACGGCCAATGTTGCCGTAGCCGGTGCCATCCCCAATCGCAGGCGGGGGGCAGATTGCGTTCGTGTTGATATAGCCATTCAGCCGTGATTGCACGCTGCCGCTTGTGACCAAGCTGGCATTGCTGGCCCCGGGACAGAAGTTGGCGGGCATATAGAAAAAGCGCGTAAGGCTGGCCCCATAGATGGATCCGGCCCGCGCGTCCACCAGCGTGAGAGGATTCCCGCTTTGGATCGTGGTGACACCCGAGACCTGCCAGCCTCCCAGCAGTTTGCCCCAAAGGCCTGTGCCCCCGTGGACGTTGGAAAAACTGTAGAGATAGCTCAGCACCAGGCGCTGCGGGCGCGAGTATTCTGCTGGGCCGCGGCCGTCGCTCACCATTCTTTGCGAAATGCCCCCGTACAGGGTGCCGATGGAAGCATTTTGAGAAACTACCTGGTTGTCCAGGATTTTGCTGAATGTGTAGGTGGCCTGAATTTGCAGTCCGTGGCTCATACGCTTGCGCACGGTCGCTTCCAGTCCATGGTAGGAACTCGTTCCCGCCGTCTCGGTGGCACGCAGGCCGTCCGGCGTAAAGCCCACGATAGGTACCCGCATCCCGACGTTCTCAACCGTGTTGGTCGTTTCGCCATTTATGGGGTGCTGCGGGCTGGCCAGTTGTGCCTGGTTCAGTTCGGTCAGCTCCAGTAGCCGTGTACCGTGCGAACCAACATAACCAAGCTGGGCCATTACGCCACCCTTAAGCTCGTACTCGAAATTCAGGCTCCACTGCTGTGCCATCGGCGAATCAAAATCGGGTGCCAGAACCACCGTAGACATATTGCTGCCTACTTGCCGAGGTGTCCATATGGGAAAGGCGCTCGCAGGCGGCGGCGCGGGGTTGAACGGCTGCTGCAAACTAGCCAGGGTATTTGCCGGCCCGCTCAATTGGGAGAGGACGAAATAAGGCTGCGCCAAGCTGGTGCCAAAGATCCCACTGGTGCTGGTGCGGGAGTAAAAGACGCCATATCCAGCATGGACCGCGAAGTTCTGATTGCCGGCGATGGGACGCCACGCCAGACCGATACGGGGAGCGACGTTGTGCAGCGGGGTTCCACCGGCTAACGTGCTCTTGTTATCGCTCCGCGTTACGCCTGTGGGTATAGTGCCCGGAAAGTTCGAGGCCACTACGAATCCGCTGAAGGTTCCACCGGGCGGTGGGACGGGATCTGCCAGTGCCGGGTTGAAATTAGTGATCAACCCATTGATTTCCGAGGCAGGCCCGTTAACTTCCCAGCGAAGACCGACATTCAGCGTGAGCTGCGGGTGCAGCTTGTAATCGTCCTGGAAGAACAAGGACCAGTCGTTGATCCGGCGGTGCCGGGCCACTGTTCCGGAGAAGCCGACGGACACTAACAGGTTGCTGAACGGGATGCCGGTCGTGTTTCCGGGGTTAAAGGGATTGCAAGTGGCCGGAAAGGTGCCGGGGGGGCAGCCGGGCAAGCCCAGCAGGAAGTCGGGGAAACTGGGAAGCACCACGAATCCGCGTTCCACTCCGTCGGCATTGTCATTTTGACGGATGCGCTCGAAGCCGAACCCCGCGCGCATGTTGTGCTTGCCCTTCGTCCACGCAATCTGGTCGGCAAACTGAAAGTTTTCAGCGGCTGTCTTTTCGCCGTCATTGATGTCCGCGCCCAATGAAAATAAGCCCGGCATGGCGATGGAAGGCATTTCGCTCGACATCGGGCCTGGCTGCATCCCCACCTGTTGGGCGCTTAGCGGCGCTCCACTCTGGGTAACGCCAACATTGCGAATGAAGCTGAAACGGCCTTCGTTCACGAAGTTGTTCGTAAGAATCGAAGTGAGTTTGGCGGTCAGGGTGTGGTTGCGGAAAGCGCCGAGCGGGCCGTTCCCGGGAACCGCGTTCAAGTTCTGTATGAGGCTGGACTGGGGGAAACCCAGCTTTTCGTCATCCCAACCGGAAAACCAGTGCGCGCTGAAGGTGTGCTTCGCCGAGATCGCGTAATCAACGTTCTCGATCATCTGGTCCTCGGAAAAACGGGAGGGCACACTATAGGTGGACATGCCCAGGCCATTGACGATGATTTGCGGCGTGGGGATGTAGTAGCTGCCGTCGGGCAGTTTGAATTGGAGCAGTGTCAGGGCCACGGGATTGATGTTGCTGCCGTCCGCCAGAATCGCCGGGCCCACGCCCCCGAACAGCATCTGAAACAAACCGCGCTGCCCCGCGAATATCGCGCCCAGCGACCCGGCGGAGCGGTCGTTGGTGAGCGGCGGCAGGTTGATGCTGCGCAGCGAAGAAGCCCCCAACCCGTTCACCTGACGGGTGCCTTGGTAGGAACCGAAGAAGAAAAGCTTGTTGCGTTTGACCGGCCCTCCCAGCGTAAATCCAAACTGGTTCTGTTTCATCACCGGCCGCGGCTGGCCGTTGCGGTTGAGGAAGAAATCGTTGGCGTTAAGCACGTCGTTGCGGAAATACTCGAAAACCGCACCGTGGAAATCGTTGGTGCCGGACTTGGTCACCACGTTTACATTGGCGCCCATGCTCCTGCCCGAGCCGGCGTCGTACTGCCCGGTCTGGATATTGAACTCCTGGATGGCATCCGGATTGGGGACGGGGATTCCACCGAATGCCGTGGTGTCCCCGGCACGGCCACTGTAGGAGTTGTTGATCTGGGCGCCATCCATCTGGTAGTTGTTGTCCAGCGTAGTTCCGCCGTGAACGTATACATCCTGGGTGTTGCGTCCCACCTCCGCGGCGTTCGTGAGGCTGGCCGTTACCCCGGCCGACAGGTGCAGCATCTGGGTGTAATTGCGGTTAGTCAGGGGAATATCCCTGAGATCATTTTCGCCAATCAGTTGGCCAAGCGATGAGGTCTCCGTTTGGACCTGCAACTGATCGGCCTTCACCTGGATGATTTCGCTCCTCATACCTATTTGCAGCGAAGTGTTGACGATCGTCGTTTCCGACACGTTCACCCTGAGGTCGGTCCTCTTGACAGTCTTGAAACCCGAGATGCTGAATTCGACGGAGTACTTGCCGGGTGGGAGCAACGCAAAACGAAATACGCCGTCCGTGTCAGTCACCACAGTACGTCGCGCGCCCGTTTCTTGCTGGAGCAACACGACGGTCACACCCGGCAGCACTGCACCTTGGGAGTCGGCGACCGTGCCGGAAAGCGCGCCGGTAGCCGAGGTTTGTGACAACAATGGCAGCGAGAACAAGACCGCCGCTAGCAGCGAAGCCGTGACTGGTCTGAGCATTCCCCACTCTCCTGCGAGATTCGCATCTCTTTTACGCACGGCTCAGGGGAGTGTCAAGACGGGTGGTCCAAATATGGGACAAAAACTGAGTCTCTGAGGGGTATTTCGCTGAACTCGGTCCAGCTACTTTGACATGAGCTCCTGTTAAGACCCGGATCGGCTCTGCTCAGGCTTGGTGAGCGTAGTGCACAACTGGTAGTTCGAGGATGCGTCCGACGCCGGGAAGGCAGCGTCGCGACATATCAGACAAGAGTCCCACTCCTTCTGCCGAGAGCTGGTCGGGATGGTTCAGCTGCTGCATTAGCATCTGTGCCGCTTCCTTCACCGAGGCCCCTATCTGCGGCAACCTCTCCTCGCGTATATGGCCAACAAATCCGGCCACACCGATGCAACCTTTCAAATGCCCGCAAGGTCCGAAGACCGGGGCGGAAACGAAGCGCAGTCCGTGGATGGTTCTTCCATCATCCACCGTGTAGCCCTGTTCTCGGATCTGTGCGAGTTCCTCCATAAGATGGGACAAGTTGCTAATCTTGATCGGCACACGGCGCATCAGCTGTTGCTGCTCCAGCTTGGCGAGCACTTCCGGCTCGGCACGGTAGGCCAAGGAGAGTTTGCCGCAGGGCGAGGGATGAAACTCATTCTGAGAAATTTTCCAGTTCTCCGGTCTCATGTCCGGCAAAGAGCAATGCAAGATCCAGCCAGAACTGGCCAAACCAGTGCTGAGATGAGTTTGCTCCGTAAGCCACATTAGAACGGGAATCGCCAATCGCTTGATGCGCTTCTCGGTCAAGGATTGGCCGAAAGTTGCCATTTTCATGCTCAGCCGGTAGCGCCCGTCTTCGGCATCTCGCAGCACGTAGCCCTGTGACTCAAGTGTCCGCAGGATGTACCAAGCAGACGTTTTGGGAATCCCCAGGCGGCGGGCAATCTCACGGCAGCTCATTCTGTCGTGTTCACCAAAAGCTTCAACGATCGCCAGCGCGCGCGCCACCGCTCGCGACGTGCTCTTGTTTTCAGAACGCATGATCAATTCCACCCCGGCTTGATGAGACTCGTCTAGCCCGGCCGGCGGCTACATTGCCGTATAGAATCGCAGGGAACATATCACAACAAATTCGCCGTCGCAAGTGAGCGTATCGCGGGTATCAGGTTCAATTGTCCAGTTATTTGCTGGACACTACACCAGGTCGATGAGGATAGAGATGCGCGAGGTCCCCGCAATTTTCCCCACACCCACAAGACGACCTACTCTCAACTTACGTTAATTCAACAATTTCTGAAATTGATCTTCCGGCCATTGCGTTTTTGCATCGACAGCGCGCAGCGAAGTTGTGGGAATTGAACGGCTTGCGAAAACAAACCTCCTGTCTAGGAGAAATCCACAAGAGCAGTGACAGCAAAGTGAGCGTTGCTAAACCATGAGAAACAAAACTCATAAATTGGTCGGGGCGCCCGGATTTGAACCGGGGACCTCCTGCGCCCAAGGCAGGCGCGCTACCAGGCTGCGCTACGCCCCGACACAACGATTCTAGCATCTCTTACCATGGCTGTTCTCGTGAGGATTCCAACTCGCGACTCGAGACCTGTCCGGCTTGCTCAGACCGTCTTGTCCTTCGAATGGCACAGCGGCTCCAGGTTGCACTCCGCGCATTTCGGCTTGCGCGCCTGGCAGACCCGCCGCCCGTGCCAGATGATCTGGTGGGAAAAAAGAATCCATTTCTCTTTCGGAATCACCCGCATCAGATCCGCTTCGACCCCCTTCGGGTCTTCGTGCTGCGAAAGACCCAGCCGCTTCGAGAGCCGCAGCACGTGCGTATCCACCACCACGCCGCTGGCGATCCCGTACGCCGTGCCCAGCACCACGTTCGCCGTCTTCCGCGCCACCCCCGGCAGCGTCAGCATCTCTTCCATCGTCCGCGGCACCTTCCCGCCGAACTTTTCCACGATGGCCTTGCTTGCCCCCATGATCGATTTCGTCTTGTTGCGGAAAAATCCCGTCGGCCGGATCTCCTGCTCCAGCTTGCTCGGCGTCGCATAGGCAAATGCTTCCGGCGCCGGATATTTCGCGTACAGCGTCTTGGCCACTTCGTTGACGCGCACGTCGGTGCACTGCGCCGAGAGGATCGTGGAGACCAGCAGCTGAAACGGATTGTCGTGCTGCAGCTCGCAGCTCGCCGCCGGATACGCCGCATCCAGCCCCGCGAGGATCGCCGCCACCCGCTTGGCGTTCGCCCCGCCTCCCGCCGTTCCTGCTGATTTTGTCTTCTTGGCCGCTGCTGGTTTCTTCGCTGCTTTTTTCTTGGTCGCCATAAGCGCAAAACTATAGCACAGCCCGTTTGGTGCGGCCGCCTTCCGGCGGGCTCCTTCTTCTTCCGCCTCCGCTACACAAACAGCTGCAGCAATTTGCGAAACGCCCGCCCGCGGTGGCTGTACAGGTTCTTTTCCTCAGGGGCCATCTCGGCGAAGGTCTTGCCCAGGGCGGGGAAGTAAAAGATCGGATCGTAGCCGAACCCCCCGCCGCCCCGCGGCGCCTTCAGGATTTCCCCGTCCACCCGGCCGGTCACCACTGCCACCGCGCGCCCGCGTTCAGCCAGCGCAATCGCGCAGACGAAATGCGCCGCGCGCCCTGCTCCCGTCTTGCCGCGCAGCGCACCCAGCAATTTCTGGATTCGCCGCTCATTGCTGGCCTCCGCTCCGGCGTAGCGCGCCGATTGCACCCCCGGTGCTCCGCCCAGCGCCGGAACCACCAGCCCCGAATCGTCCGCAAAGACCAGCCCCTCGCGCAGCCGCGAATAGTACAGCGCCTTGCCCAGCGCGTTCTCCGCGAACGTCGCCGCGGTTTCTTCAAATGCCGGCAGAGACTCGAACCCCGGCAGCAGCTCCAGTTCCAGCGCAACGCCAGGCGCGAACACGCGCGCAAGCGCACGAAACTCCCGCAGCTTTCCGGCGTTGGACGATGCGAGGAACAACTTAGCGGGTGCGCGCACTGAATTGCACGGGCAGGACGGCGCGCTGCTGTTCGGTCAGCCGGCGGATTCCCGCGGCGGCCAGCGCCAGCAGATCCTGCATCTCTCCGCCGGAAAACGGCTGGCCCTCGGCCGTGGCCTGAATCTCCACGAATTTCCCGCTTCCGGTCATAACCACGTTCATGTCCACTTCCGCGCGCGCGTCCTCTTCGTACGACAGGTCCAGCAGCGCGCGCCCGTCCACCATGCCCACGCTCGTGGCGGCCACCGTGTCGGTCAGCGGCAGCGTCTTCAGTATCCCCGCCGCGACCATGCGCTCGAACGCCAGTGCCAGCGCGACGAACGCCCCGGTGATGGAAGCCGTGCGCGTTCCCCCGTCGGCCTGGATCACGTCGCAATCCAGCCACACGGTGCGCTCCCCCAGCGCTTTCTGATCGGTCACCGCGCGCAGCGAGCGCCCGATCAGCCGCTGGATCTCCAGCGTCCGCCCGGACTGCTTGCCCCGCGCCGCTTCCCGCGGCGTGCGCTGCTCCGTGGCCCGCGGCAGCATCCCGTATTCGCTGGTCACCCAGCCCTTGCCGCTGCCCTTCAGAAACGACGGCACCCCGTCATCCACCGTGGCCGTGCAGATCACCCGCGTGTTGCCCAGCTCGATCAGCACGCTGCCCTCCGCCGAGGAAATAAAATCCGGCGTGATCTTCAGGGACCGCATCTGGTCGGCGCTCCGGCCGTCAATTCGCAAGACTTCCTCCTGCCCTTCCCAACTTATCTATTGATCCGCAGTACCCGCAATTCTCATCCCGTCTCTCACCGTCCGCAACGCGTCCCGCCTCACGGTTTCTTCTCCGCCGGGCTCAGTTTGCCGGGCGCCGTGCCGGGTGTCAACTTCGCCGGCGGCCCCGCTGCCGGAGCCGCCGTTGCGGCGGGCGCAACGATAGAGGGCTTCGCCGCGCCCGGCATCGTTCCCGGCGCTGCGGGCGCCGTGCTCCCTCCCGTTCTCACCACAAACGGTTCCGTCAGGTCCAGATGTCCCGCCAGTGTCTCCGTCTCCTGCCCATGTATCAGTATCTTCAGCCGCTGCACCTGCGGCACATTGGCTTCCAGCGTCCGCGTGATGGACTCCACCGCCAGCTTTTCACTTTCGATCCCGGAGGGCAGGGAAGTCGCCAGCGGCTCGGAGAAATCCGCAATCGCTGTGCCGTCCGGCAGGAGATAAAATTCCAGCAGCGCCGCGTCTGGCGGCAGGGTGCGCAGTTCCGTGTCCACCGGTCCCGCGAGCAGCGTGTTCAGCACCTGCTTGGCCCGCAGCACCGGCTCGTTCGTCAGGGGCAGCTCCACCGTCACGGCAGCCAGTCCGCCGTCTTCCTCCGGCGAAGCCCAGAACAGCTGGGCCTTGACCCGCGGCTCCCCTGGCGCAACTGCCACCGGCTGCGAAAGCTCGCGCCGCGCCTGCTCGATCGACTGTGCTTGCAGCCGGGCCGCGCGCTGGATGCGCCGGCGCAGCACCGGAAAATAGATCGCGCCGGCCACTACCGCCGCCGCCAGCCCGGCAACCAGCCAGACACGCCAGCGCGGACTCATGGCTGCGCTCCCGGGACCTGCGCGGCGTCGTAAACCGCCTTGAATTCAGCCACCGCGCGCGCAAGGGCGCTGGCCACGTCCGGTCCCATCTGCTCCAGCACCGCGCTATCTTCCACGGAGACGCTCGAGAGTTCCACGGCGATGGCCGGCAAGGCCAGCGAGCGCAGTTGCCGCACCGGGGCCGTCTGCGCGCTGCTGGGTGATCCTTTGAACCGCTGCGAGAACTCGGCCTGCGCGAGCTCCGCGAGCCTGCGGCTCAGCGGCAGCGCCGCGGCCTGTGCCCGGTCCCACGGCAGCAGCCTGCCCGGCGCCGGCGCCGCAGCCGGAAAGTCCGGCAGCGTATAGACGCGCACGCTGCCGGGCAGCCCGGTCGAACCGATGTGCAAGGTTATAAAGACCGCCCCGCGCTGCGCATTGGCCATGGCCGCCCGGTCGTCGAAGGAAGGATTGTCGTTGCCTTGCCGCGTCAGCAGCACGGAAAAGCCCTGCTTTTCCAGCGCCGCGCGGATCTGCGCCGCAAAGCTCAGCACCAGCTCGCTCTCGCGCATCCCGCCCGTGCCCCGCGCTCCGGGATCCGTCCCCCCGTGCGCCGGGTCCAGCACCACCATCCGCAACCCCGTCCGCTGCTGCGGCGGCTCGGTCTGTGGAGCGGCCTGCGCCGCGGCTGGAATCGTCGCCGGCGTCTGCTGTTGCGCTGCATTCGGCGCGCTCCTGCCTGCGGGCGCTGCCGGCGTCTGCGCGCACGCCCCGGGAATCAGCATGCCGGTCAGAAATAGAAGGAAAGCCGCGATACGCACGTCGAGCAGCATATCAAAAATGCCCGCCCCGCGGTGCCGCCCGCGGCAATCTTATGGCGCAGTCAGCGACTCCAGATGCGCCCGGCGCAGCAGTTCGTTCACGCGCGGCAGGTCCTGCGCTGTTATTTCCTTCCAGCGGGAGACCACGGAGCGCCGCGCCTCCAGGAGCCCGCTGATGGCTGCCGTGGCATCTGCCGATGGCGCGGCGTCCGCGCTTTCCACAATGTTCATCAACGCCCTGAGCGCCTCGGGCAGCGAGCGCGGCGTTTCGTCTTCGTCGCCGGGAACGCTCAGCCCGAAGACCCCCTGGCCCACGCCGCTCTCCGGCGCCAGGACGCCACGCACTTTTGCATCGAGGGCCGCAAGCTCTTCGCCAAGCTTCTTGTTTTTCCCGACCTTGTCGCCGAGGGCCTGAATTTGCGCGCGTACCCGTCCGGCTTGTGTTGCGATGGCCGCGGCCTCCCCATAGGCCCCGGCGAGGCTCTGGTCTGCTTCAAACTGCCCCGCCAGATCTTCCCCCGAAACATTCACCCGCGGGTCCATCTTCACGACGAGCGGCTCGGTCATGCTCTTGCCGTTCACCGTCAGACGCACGCTGTAGTTTCCCGGCAACGCCCACGGGCTGGGTGTATCGTACTGCGAAGAGGGCATCCCGGCGGGCGCCGGATAGCGCAGGTCCCAGACCAGGCGATGCATCCCCGGAGCGGAGGCCAGCGGCGCAGCCGGATGCACCCAGTACATCGGGATAGGGAGCGAGGCCGGAGCAAGACTCTGCGGCTTGTCGTCGCTCGCAAAGCGCCGCACCAGCTTTCCCGCCGCATCGAAAATCTCCAGCAGCACGGGCGTCGCCGGCGTCTCCTTCAGGTAGTAATCGAGCAGCGCGCCGTTTGGCGGATTCTCTCCGAGCGCCTCGTCGAAAGGCAGCGGCGTTCCCTGATCCGAGCCCGGGCGGACGCGATAGGCCGTTTGCGGGCGGAAGAGCCATGCGTCCGCCGCAGCGACCCGCGCGTTGCTCTGCCGCAGCGGCGTCACGTTGTCCAACACCCAGAAGGAGCGGCCATGTGTCGCGATCACCAGATCGTCCTCGTGCACCACCAGGTCGCGCACCGGCGTCACCGGTAGATTCAGCTGCAGCGGCTGCCAATCCTCCCCGTCGTTGAACGACACGAACACGCCCGTCTCCGTGCACGCATACAACAGCCCTTGCCGCGCGGGGTCCTCCCGCACGCAGTTGACGTAGCTGCCCTCCGGGATGCCCCGTGCGATGCGCTGCCAGCTCTTCCCGAAGTCCCGCGTGCGGTAGAGATAGGGCTGCAGGTCGTCGAGGCGGTGGCGGTCCACCGCGGCGTAGGCCGTGGCGGCATCGAAATGCGAAGCTTCCAGGTGCGTCACCTTGCTCCACGCCGTGACTTCCGCGGGCGTCACGTCCTGCCAGGCCTTGCCTTCGTCGCGCGTCACCTGGATGACGCCGTCGTTGGTGCCCGCCCAGATCTCCCCGGCGCGCACCGGCGAGGGCGCGATCGTGTAAATCAGCCCCCGGGTCTTGCCCGGCGCTCTGTTTGCCGCCGCCGAGGCATCCAGATTTCCCGGCACCCCGGGGTCTTCGTGCCCCAGTTCCGGGCTGATGATCTGCCAAGAATTTCCCTCGTCGGCCGTGCGGAACAGCACTTGCGCGCCGAAGTACAGCACATGCGGATCGCTCGGCGAAAAGACCAATGGCAGCGTCCACGTGCGATGATATCTGCCCGCATACGCCAGCGTCGGGGGCACCGCGCGGTTCTGCTCGGTCTTCAGGTCCTGCCGCGAGACGAATCCTCCGTACACCACCCCCGGGTGCAGCGGGTCGGGAGCGATGGACCCGCTCTCCTCGCCGGCATCGATCGGCCGCCAGTCGTGGAAATTCAGCGCCCGGTAGATGCTGCGGCTCGGCGTGGCCGCGGCTCCGCTGTCCTGCTGTGCTCCATAGACCCAGTACGGGAAGCGGTTGTCCGTGGCCACGTGATAAAACTGCCCCGTCGGCTGGTTGTACCAGGAGCTCCACGTCTCCCCGCCATTCCTCGTGACCACCGCGCCCTGGTCGCTTCCCACAATCATCCGCCGCGGCTCATCCGGATCGATCCACAACGAATGATAATCGTCGCCGCCCGGCGCGCCCTTGATCGCCGTGAAATTCTTTCCGCCGTCCTGCGAGCGGTACAGCGATGTATTCGGCACGTACACCGTATCCGCGTCCTTGCTGTCCACGATCACTTCGCCGAAATACCAGCCGCGTCCCCAGATGCGCTTGTCCGTGGAAACCCGCGCCCAGCTCTCCCCGCGGTCGTCGGAACGGTACAGCCCGCCCTCCTTGGCATCCACGATCAGGTATACCCGCCGGGCATCGCTCGGCGCGAAGGCTATGCCCATGCGCCCCAGCCCCTCCGGCGGCAAGCCGTGTCCCGTAATCTGCTCCCAGTGCTCGCCGCCATCCGTCGTCCGGTACAGCCCGCTCCCCGGCCCTTTCGACGGCGGATAGACGTTCCACGGCGGACGCCGCGTCTGCCACAGCGCCGCAAAAATCATTTTCGGATTGCGCGGGTCCATCGCCAGGTCGATCGCCCCCGTGTTTTCGTCATGAAACAGCACCCGCTGCCAGCTCTTCCCGCCATCCCGCGAACGAAACACTCCGCGCTCGCGGTTCGGCCCGTAGGCATGTCCCAGCGCCGCGACGTACACCGTGTTCGCGTCCCCCGGATCCACCACTATTCGCGCGATCTGCCGCGTCTCGCCCAGCCCGATGTGGCTCCAGCTCTTCCCCCCGTCGCTCGATTTGTACATTCCGTTGCCGTAGGTGATGTCCGAGCGCATGTCGGCTTCGCCCGATCCCGCGTAGATCACGCGGGCATCCGACGGCGCCACCGCGATCGCTCCGATGGAGGCAATCGGCTGTCCATCGAAAATCGGTTTCCACGTGCGCCCCGCGTCATTCGTGCGCCACACTCCGCCGCCCACCGCTCCGAAATAGAAAACGTCCGCTTGCCCGCGCACGCCCGTGACCGCCAGCGCCCGTCCCCCGCGAAACGGCCCGATCGGTCGCCAGCGCAGCTCTTGGAACAAACTCGGATCAACCGTCGGACTTTCCGCCGGCGCAGCCGCCACCCGCCCAAGCCCGAATAGAGATGCCAGCAGGAAAAAAATGGCCAGCCACGCACCGTGCACTGTTTTCACGTCAGGTTCTCTCCGCGGAAGTAAGTATGGAACAAGTTTGTCTGGGATCGGGACACAGCGCAGGAATTTTAGAGGTCCCCGCCGGTCAAGTCAACGCGCGGGCTGCGGCTGCGCCGCGCCGGGGTTCGGAACAGAAAAGGCGGACGTCTCTACGCCGGCTGGCGACGGTAGCGGCGATGGCGGCGCCGGTATTCGCGCCGTTCGCGCTCCCTGGCGCGCCAGATCTTCCGCTGGTGCGGATTCAGCGCGCTCATCACCTGCCGGTGCATGGTCCTCCGGATTTGCCGGATCCTCAGCCTCTTCTGCACCGGCGTCAGCGAAGGATTGTTGCGCACCGCCTGCACCTGCGCTCTCCCGTTTTCCCGGATCTGCTGCAGTTGCTTCTTCTGCTCCGGGGACAGGTTCAGTTTCCGGTCGTCCACTTCCTCCGCCTCCGCGCCCGGGCCCTCCTCCTGCGGCGGGGCCTGGGTCTGCGGTTGATTCTGGGGCTCGCTCTGGGATGGGGCTGGCGCGGCGCCGGCGTCCTGCGCAGCCAGCGCCGTCCGCGGCAGCGCCGCGGCAAGAAGCGCAGCCGTCAGAACGGTAAGCAGCAGGGAAAATTGTTTTCGCATGATCGTCCTCACAGACCTCTATAGGACTCTAGCGGATTCCATGGAACCAAGGCTTGGCAGAAACCTCAATATGAATCAACAACCCTTCGGAAGGGGAAAAGTTTCGAAATGGGGCCGTACTAGTCTGCGTGCTCGGTGGTGGCTTCCAACGAGCCGGCCACCACAGGCCCGGCAACCCGCGTCGCCGGCAGCAGCGTGCGCAGGCCATAGATCGCGAATCCCGCCGCGATGATGAGCACGCCAAAGACCAGCCCGTTCATCCCCAGGAACTCCTCGCGCTGGCTGCGCACTACCGAGAGGCTCAGCAGCAGCATGGGAAAGACGCCCAGAAGCACGGCCCCGGCCAGGCCCCCGGGCACGCGAAACGCCCGCCGCAGTTGCGGCTCGCGAATGCGCAGCGCCACCAGCGTCACGAATTCCAGCGACAGGCTGGCCCCGTACAGCATCACGTCCAGCGTCACCAGGCGCTCGAATCCCAGCCCCAGGCACAGCGCCCAGCCCGTCGCGCAGACCAGGATGGCCACCCACGGCGCCCTCGTCTTAGGGTGCACCTTCGCGAAAAACTTCGGCAGCATTCCATCCTGGGCCATGGCCAGCGGCAGCCGCGAATAGCTCATCACCAGGGCGTTGAACATCCCGAAGCCGCTCATCATTCCGCCCAGCACCAGGGCCACGCGCAGCCAGTTCCCGCCGATCAGCCCGGCCAGGTCGGCCCACGACCCGGTTTCGAACGCCGCGGCCGGGATCCCCGTGAGGTACACCGCCAGCACCGGCAGGATGTAAGTCAGCGAAACGAGGATCACCGCCGCCAGCATCGCCCGCGGATAGGTGCGGTGTGGCCGCTCCACTTCCTGCGCAATCGTCGAGGCGTTGTCCCAGCCCATGTAGTTCCACATGGCGATGAGCGTGCCCCCCAGCAGCCCCACCGTGGAGGTCACCGGCGCGGTATGCGCCGCGGCCAGCGCGCCCATCTTAAACGGCGATAACAGCACCACCAGCGCGAACGGCGCCGACAGCAGGAAGAACAGCCACAGCGAGGTCATCCCCACGATCCGGATCCCCGCAATGTTCAGCGCCGCGCAGGCCACCACCACGCCCAGCGCCACCAGCACCCCGCGATGCCCGAAGCCGAACCACGGCTCCAGCCGCGTCAGGTAGGCTACGAACAGCGTCGGGTAGATGGCCATGTCAAATATGCTGGCCACCAGCGACAGCCACGCCTCCTGAAAGCCCCAGAAATTGCCCAGCCCCCGCCGCACCCACGCGTAGTAGCCGCCCTCGGCCGGCAGCGCACTCCCCAGTTCCCCGATCAGGAACGCCGTCGGCAGGCTCCACAGCAGCGGCGTGAACAGCAAAATCAGGATCGCCCGCCCGTAGCCCGCCCCATGCACGATCTCTTCCGTGCCGTAGGTTCCCCCCGACACCATGAAAAACGTGGCGGCGACCAGCGGCCAAAGGGTCAGCTTGACGATTCGCTTTCTTGCTGGGGGGACTGCGGCGGTTGACCGCTTCGCGGTCACGCAGTCGGTTGACCGCTTCGCGGTCACGCCTTCGGAGGATAGCGGGGCGGGAAGCGCTGTGGTTCTCAATTCTTGCTCTTGCGTCCTCCTCGGCGATTTTCGCTTTCGCTCTGAAGCGTGTTCGCATGCGCAGAATACAAGTTTCCTTCCGCCATGCAAGAAGAAAATGCCTTTAGTGACAACTTTTTTTGCGCTCTGAGTGGCGCTCACGTGCCGGCCATCGCCACCCTCCCTGTGCATGCGCTTTCCCGCATCTTTTTCTGGCTTTCCTCCGTCGCCGCTGGCCGGGCCCTGTGCTAAACTCCGCGCCTTGGTCCGGCATTTCCTGCGGTTTCGGGAGGCTTGCGTATGAAGATCGCTTCTGGAGTGCTGTTTCTTGCTGCTCTTCTGGGTATTTCGGCCACAGTTTCCGCGCAAGCTCCGCCGCAAGCCCCGCGCCCCATCACCATTGACGACTACTTCCAGATCCGCGAAGTCAGCGACCCGCAATGGAGCCCGGAGGCCCGTTGGGTCGCCTACACCGTCAAGACGCCCCTGCTCAAGGACGACAAGAACGAAGAGCGCATCTGGATGGTCCCCGCCGCCGGCGGCGCGCCTGTCGCCCTGACCGCCGAAGGCGTCTCCTCCTCCCACCCGCGCTGGAGCCCCGACGGCAACTACCTCGCCTTCCTCTCCGCCCGCTCCGGCGGCAAGCAGCAGGTCTGGCTGCTCAACCGCCTGGGCGGCGAAGCCCAGCGCCTCACCGACACCCCGCAGGACGTCAACGACTTTGCCTGGTCTCCGGACAGCCGCCGCCTGGTCCTGGTTCTCCGCGACGCCTCTCCGGAAGAGCTGGAAGCCGCCAAAGAAGTTGACCGCTTCGCGGTCACACCTGACAAAGACAAAGACGCGAAGAAAGAGCCCAAAACGCCGCGTCCCTGGGTCATCGACCGCCTGCAGTTCAAGCGCGACACCGTCGGCTATCTCGACCGCCGCCGCACCCACCTCTATCTCTGCGACCTTGCCTCGAAGAGCCTCACCCAGGTCACCTCCGGCGACTATGACGACAGCGATCCCGCCTGGTCGCCCGACGGCCGCTCCCTGGCCTTCACCAGCAACCGCTCCGTCCCCGACCCCGACCACAACTACAACACCGACATCTGGGTCGTCGCCGCCGACAACACCGACAAGGGCGCGCATCTCACGCAAGTCTCCACGAACCCCGGCGAAGATCGTTCCCCTGCCTGGTCGCCCGACGGCAAATCGATCGCTTTCGTCAGCCAAATCGAGCCGCGCCTGTTCCAGTACGCCACGAAACATCTCGCCGTGGCCCCCGCCGCCGGCGGCGCGGCGAAACTCCTCACCTTGGCCCTGGACCGCAACGTCAGCGATCCACACTTCGCTCCCGATGGCGCCTCCGTCTATTTCATCGCCGACGACGACGGCACGCAAAATCTCTGCCGCATTCCGGTTGCAGGGGGCGAAGTCACGCGGCCCGTCGGCGGCCGGGTAATGGTGAATGGCTATGCCCTCGCCAAATCCGGAGAAATCGCCGCGCAGATGGCCACCGTTACGCGTCCCGACGAGATTTACGCTCTGTCCGCCGGCCAGCTCACCCAAATCACGCATACCAACGATGCGCTGATGGCGCAGTTGAAGCTTTCTGAGGGCGAGTACGTCCATTTCAAAAGCAAGGATGGCACCACCGTCAGCGGCTACCTCTATAAGCCCCTCGATTACACCCCTGGCAAAAAGTACCCCACCATCCTCCGCCCCCACGGTGGCCCCGTCTGGGCCTACTACGCCGAATTCAGCCACCTCGCCCAGCTCTTCGCCGCCAACGGCTATGCCGTGCTCTTTCCGAATCCGCGCGGCTCTTCCGGCTACGGACAGAGCTATTGCCAGGCGATCTTTGCGGATTGGGGCAACAAGGACTACCAGGACGACATGGCCATGGTGGACTATGCCCTTGCCCAGGGGATTGCCGATCCGGACAAGCTCGCCGTCGGCGGCTGGTCCTACGGCGGCATCTCCACCAACTTCATCATCACCCAGACCACGCGCTTCAAGGCCGCCATCTCCGGCGCCAGCGAGTTCCTCTACGTCACCAACTACGGCCACGACCACTATCAGCGGGATTGGGAGACCGAGCTGGGCCTGCCCTGGGAGAATCGCGCGCTGTGGGAAAAACTCTCGCCCTTCAATAAAGTCACGAAGATCGCCACGCCGACGCTGGTCATGGGCGGCAACATCGACTGGAATGTTCCAGTCATCAATTCCGAGCAGCTCTACCAGTCCCTCAAGCGCCTCGGCATCCCCACCGAGCTCGTCGTCTATCCCGGCGAGTACCACGAATTCCAGATTCCCTCGCACATCAAAGACCGCCTCGAGCGCTACCTCGCCTGGTACGCCCACTACGTCAAAGGCGATCCAACGCCGGCCAGGCCCGTCGCCAAGCCCGCAGACTGACTCAGGCGGCTCAACCCCGCCCTTTCGCCGGATGCTCCCCAGTAGCACAGGCGGAACTTGTCCCGACTCGGTCGGGAGCCTGTGCTCTGCGCCGCAGGGGCCCGGCACCGCCGTGTTCGTTCTTTCTTTTTCTCTTTTTTCCTCCGTCTCCGTCATTGCCCGCGCACCCCGCTCGCGCTATCCTCATCCCCTTCGGGGAGGCGAGCATGATTCTTCAGCGCAACGTGGTGCGATTTCTGGCGGGGATACTCTTTTTCCTGGCGGCTGGCGGCGCGCCCGCCCGCGCCCGGCAGCTCGACCACCAGGTCGGTCAAAATTTCGACCCGAAGCTTTTCTCCGAGATGCGCTGGCGGAGCATCGGCCCGTTCCGCGCCGGGCGCACTGTGGCCATCACCGGCGTGCCGCACCAGCCCAACGTCTTCTACATGGCCGCGGTGAACGGCGGCATCTGGAAGACCACCGACTTTGGCCACACCTGGCAGCCCATCTTCGATGGCCAGCCCACCGGCTCAATCGGAGCGCTGGCGCTGGCGCCTTCCGACACCAACATTATCTATGCCGGCAGCGGCGAAAGCCTGCAGCGGCCGGACCTGGCGGTTGGCGACGGCGTGTACAAATCCACCGACGCGGGCCAGACCTGGCAGCACCTCGGCCTTGCCGACGCCCAGCAGATCACTGCCATCCTCGTCGATCCCAAGGACGCCAGCCGGGTCTATGTCGCCGTCCTCGGCCATCCCTACGGCCCGAACGCGGAGCGCGGCGTCTTCCGCTCCACCGATGGCGGGCAGACCTGGAAGAAAATTCTCTACAAGGACGAGAACACCGGCGCGGCCGATCTGCTCTTCGATCCCGCCAACCCGCAGACGCTCTACGCCGCTCTGTGGGCCGCGCGCGTCGCGCCCTGGGAAGTGCGCGACGGCCGCTCCATCAACGGCCCCGGCAGCGGCCTCTACAAGTCCACCGATGGCGGCGACACCTGGGTCCCGCTGACCAGGGGATTGCCCGCGTTCGCCGATGGCTTGGGCCGCATCGGCGTCGCTGTCGCGCCCAGCCGTCCCAACCGCCTCTATGCCACGGTTACGGCAGCGAAGAATCCCGGAGTCTATCGCTCGGAGGACGGCGGCGAGACGTGGCAGCACGTCAACGACGACCACCGCATCGGCGGGGAAGGCCCGGGTGCCATGGGCATCGCCGTCGCCCCGGACAATCCGGACCTGCTCTACGTCGCCAACACCACCACCTGGCGCTCCAGCGACGCCGGCAAGACCTTCACAGGATTCAAGGGCGCGCCCGGCGGCGACGATTACCAGCACATCTGGATCAGCACGGAGAACCCGCAGATCATCGCGCTCACCAGCGACCAGGGCGCCACGATCAGCGTGAACGGCGGCGCAACCTGGAGCAGCTGGTACAACCAGCCCACCGCGCAGTTCTATCACGTCACCACCGACAACCGCTTCCCCTATTGGGTCTACGGCGCGCAGCAGGAGAGCGGCTCCGCCGGCGTCGCCAGCCGCAGCGACTACGGCGAGATCAGCTTCCGCGAATGGCACTCCGTCGGCGTCTTCGAGTACGGCGACATCGCCATCGACCCGCTGGACTCCAACGTCGTTTACGGCGCGCGCCTCACGCGCACCAATCAGGCCCTCGGCGAAGTCGCGGACATTGCTCCCGAGCCGGTGCGCCGCGGCGAGTACCGCTACGACCGCACGTTGCCGGTCGTCTTTTCGCCGCGCAATCCGCACGCCCTCTATTTCGCCGCCAACGTCCTCTTCAAGACCACCGACGCCGGCCGCAGCTGGACCATCGTTAGCCCCGACCTCACCCGCGAGTCCTACGAGGTGCCCGCGAATCTCGGCGCTTTCACCGCGCTCGACCCGGAAAAGGGCCGGCACCGCGGCGTCATCTACGCCGTGGCGCCTTCCTTCCTGGAATCGAACACCATCTGGGCCGGGACCGACGATGGCCTGATCCACATCACCCGCGACGCGGGAAAGAGCTGGCAGAACATCACCCCGCCGCAGCTCACCCCGTGGAGCAAGGTTTCCATTATCGAAGCGTCGCACTTCGACGCCGGCACCGCCTACGCCGCCGTCAACCGCTTCCGCCTCGACGACCTGCACCCGCACATCTACCGCACCCGCGACTTCGGCAAGTCCTGGCAGGAGATCACCGCGGGCCTGCCGGAGAATGCGCCGGTCAACGCCGTGCGCGAGGATCCCGGGCGCCAGGGCCTGCTCTTCGCCGGGACGGAGACTTCGGTCTATGTCTCCTTCAACGACGGCGGCGCCTGGCAGCCGTTGCAGCTCAATCTCCCGCATACTTCCATGCGCGACCTGGCCATTCACGGCGACGACCTGATCGCCGGTACGCATGGCCGCGGCTTCTGGATCCTCGACGACATCACCCCGCTGCGCCAGCTTTCCGCGGACGTCGCCGCCGCCGCTGTGCATCTCTTCGCCCCGCAGACGGCCATCCGCTTCCGCTGGAACCGCAACACCGATACGCCGCTGCCGCCGGAAATCCCCGCCGGGAAAAATCCTCCCGACGGCGCGATCATCGACTACTCCTTGCAAGCCGCCGCGGCCGGCCCCGTGACCCTCGAAATCCTCGATGCGGAAGGGAAGCTCGTGCGCCGCTACGCCAGCACGGACAAGCCCGAGCCTCTCGAAAAAATCGCCAAGGAATACCCCATCCCGCTGTATTGGGTGCGCCCGGCGCGGATTCTTTCCGCCGCAGCCGGCATGCACCGCTTCGTCTGGGATATGCATTACGCCGCGCCCGATGCTCTCGAAACCGAATTCCCCATCTCGGCGATCTACCGCGATACGCCGAAAGTTCCCCTCGGAGCGCGGGCGCTTCCGGGGCACTACACCGTGAAGCTCACCGCGGACGGCAAGAGCTATACTCAGCCGCTCACCGTGCGGATGGACCCGCGCATCACCACGCCGCTGGGCGAGCTCGCCCAGCAGTTTGCGATGCAAGCGGGTTGCGTGCAGGGCATGAACGAAAGCTACGCGGCGCTGCAGCAGGTGCAGGCGCTGCGCGCGCAATTGAAGGAGCGCGCCGCAAAGGCGGCGCAGGGCAAGCTCGCCGGGCCCATCGCCGCGCTCGACAAACAAGCCGCGGAACTCGAAGGTGAAGTCACGGACAGTTTTGCCGGGCTGCCTCCCAGCGGCAAGCAGCCGGAAAATCTAACGTCGCTCAACCAGCACTTCGGCAGCCTCCTGAATGTCGCCGACAGCGCCGACGCCGCGCCCACCACCCAGGCTGCGGCGCTCTTCGCCGAGCTGCAGGATGCTCGGAAATCGTTGCTGGCGCGCTGGGAGACGCTGAAGACCAGCGGCCTCGCCGGCCTCAACGAGCAGTTGAAGAAAGGAAAAGCCGTTCCAATCACGCTGGCGGAAGACGTCTCTGGGTTCCGCCCGTCCCGCGCCGCGGATGGCGACGACGAGCCGTAACGCGCCTTAGACGCTACTTGAGCTGCGCCTTGAAAAACGCCACCATGCGCTGCCAGGCGTCGGCGGCGGCCGCGGCGCGGTAGCCGGCGGTGTTGTTGGGGTTCTCGAAGGCATGCCCCGCGCCGTCGTAGACCTTCACGTCGGCGGTCTTTCCCGCCGCCTTCATCGCCGCGGCGAAGGCGCGCACCGCATCCGCCGGGATGCCGCGGTCCTCGGCGCCGAAATTGCCCAGCACCGGGGCCTTGATCTTCGCCAGGTTGGCCGCTTCGGTGGGCAGCGGGCCGTAGTTGACGATGCAGGCCGCGAGGCGCGGTTCGGCCACGGCGAACTGAATCGAGTAGCCGCCGCCCATGCACCAGCCGGCCGCCCCGATCTTCTCTGCCTGCACGTCGGGGCGCGCGGCGAGGTAGTCGAAGGCCGCCTGGAGGTCGCGCATCCCGCGGTCCGGCGGGACGCCGCGCATCAGTTCATGGGCCTCCTCGGGCGTGGTGGCCACTTTGCCGCGGTAGAGGTCCACGGCCAGCACCACGTAGCCTTCGGCGGCAAATTTCTGCGCCTGCTCCTTCACCCAGTCGTTCAGCCCCCACCATTCATGGATGATGACGATCGCCGGGTGCTTGCCCGGCGCCTCCGGCGCGGCCAGATAGCCGCTCACGGTCTCTTCGCCGCTCTTGTAGCGCACTGTTTCGGTTTTCGGTGCGGCCGCCAGGAGCAACGGCGCAACGAGCAGCAGCAGACTTGCACAGCAGGCAATGCGCATGCGGTTCATGACGGTCCTCCGGATGGCGATTCGCCGGCCGCGATTGTACAGGGCCGGGAATTGTTTCGCCAGAGTCGTGAACCGCCCGCGCAGCGCAACTCCCGCCGCCCCGTCTCCAGCCGTTGATTACTTACGCAAAGGGCTGTGCATCCCGGTCTTGCCGGGGCCGGCTTTTTGCTACGCTGAAGCAACGGATGCACACACCACTCCGCACTGACGTGCGGAGCCCTCGCTTCCACAGAGCGGGAGGAAAGCCAATCGGTCCAATCGCCCGGAAGGGTGATGGGGGAGTGAAACGTGAGAGTTTTCAATTTTGTACTGTCACAGATGGCCCTGTTCGGGCTCTTGGCTGCGGGAGCGCCCGCGCAGTTGACCGCTTCGCGGTCATCCATACAGTCGTCCAGCCAGGCGGCGCCGCCACAGCAAAAGGAGTCGAGCCCGCTCTATCGCATTACCGTCTCGGCGCGCACCACCAAGGCTATCAACTACCGGCACTTGAGCGGCCCCACGAAGATCGATTTCCGCGGCACCATCCTCCTGCCTTTCGCCCATGGCGTGGCCAAGGTGGAAAGCAAGCGCGGGGCGGTGCGCATCCAGGCGCAATTTGAAAAGGTCGATCCGGCGACGCGATTCGGGCCGGAATTCCTGACCTACGTGCTGTGGGCCATCTCGCCGGAGGGCCGCCCCGACAATCTGGGCGAGGTTCTTCTGGACAATAAGGGAAAGTCCAAGCTGGACGTCACGGCTCAACTGCAGGCCTTTGCGCTGATTGTGACCGCGGAGCCCTATTTCGCGGTGACCCGGCCGAGCGAAGTGGTGGTCATGGAAAACGTGGTGCGCCCGGACACCGTCGGCAACGTGGAAGAGATGGACGCCAAGTTCGACCTGCTGCAGCGCGGGCAGTACTCCTACGTGGAAGCCAGCGCGCAGCCCCCGGTGCTCGACCCGGGAACGCCGCTCGGACTTTTCGAGGCCCGCAACGCAGTGCAGATCGCGCGTGCCGCGGGAGGCGAGCATTACGCGGAAGACAGCTTTCGCAAGGCGGCGCAGCTCCTGCACCAGGCCGAGGACATGCACAAAGGCCGGGCCGACAAGAAGCAGGTGGAGATGACCGCGCGGGAAGCGGTGCAGACCGCGGAGGATGCACGCGCGATTACGGTCAAGCGCCGCGATGAGGAAAAAGTGGAGATGGAGCGGCGGGCGGCGGCGGAACGCGAGGCCCAGGCGCGGGCCGATGCCGAAGCGGCGCAGCGCGCGAAACTGGAGGCGCAACTGGCCACCGAGCGGGCGGCGCGGGAACGCGCGGAAGCGGAAGCCGCGCGTGCCGCGGCGCTGGCGCAGCAACAGGCGGCGCAGGCCCAGGCCGAGCAGTCGCGGCTGGCCGCGGAGCAGTCGGCGCGGGAAAAGGCGGAAGCCGACGCGGCGCGCGAGGCGGCGCAGGCCCAGCAACTGAAGGCCCAGGCCGAAGCCGAGCAGTCGCGGCTGGCCGCGGAACGCGCGGCCCGGGATAAGGCCGAGGCGGAAGCGGAAACGGCGAAGGCGCGCAAGGCCACGGAACAGGCGGAGGCGGAGAAGGCCGAGCTGCGCCAGCGGCTGCTGAACCAGCTCAATACCATCCTGCAGACCCGCGACAGCGCCCGCGGCCTCATCGTGAACATGTCCGATGTGCTCTTCGACACCGGGAGCTCGACGCTGAAACCCGGCGCGCGCGAGAAGCTGGCCAAGATCTCCGGCGTGGTCCTGGCCCATCCCGGCTTGAATTTGCAGGTGGAGGGGCATACCGACAGCGTGGGCAGCGACGAAATGAACCAGCAGCTCTCCGAACGCCGTGCCGCTTCGGTGCGCGACTTCCTGGTGCAAGAGGGGGTTCCGGAGGCTGCGGTCACCTCGCGGGGTTTCGGCAAGACGCAGCCGGTAGCCTCCAACGATACGGCCGAAGGGCGCCAGAGAAACCGCCGCGTCGAACTCGTGGTCACCGGCGACGCCATCGGCTCGACGGCCAAGGAAGCTGCCGCCTCCCCGAAGTAGAGACGGGAGCGGGCGGCATTAGCCCGTCGCCTGAAGCGGAAAATTACCGGCCAACAGAAGCGCTCATGCTTTGCAAACGCACCGGGCAAGGACCGCAAGGTTCCTGCCCGGTGCGTTTCCTTTTGCGGAAAGGGGATGTGGGGCACATGCCTCGCGACTGCAACGCATTTTATGAATACAAAGATCGAAGAGAGATTCCGCGCTTCGCTCGAATGACGGTGTTGGGTCAAGCGTGCCGGTATCTAGGAGGACGGGCTAGTGGGCCGGTTGCGGAGCGCGGGCCAGGAGGGTTTCAGTGCCCTGCAGGTGGAGGACCAGGATCTTGCCGTTGGAACGATAGCTGCCGCCGGTGGCGGTGGTGGCTTCGAGGACCGGGTCCGCCGGCAAAAAGTAATGGGATTCCGCCAGGCGGCTTGCCGTGGCCAGGCATTCCCCGACGAAGTCGCGCTCCTGGTCCACTTCCGGATCGATCTTGTGGGTGAGGGACCATTTATGCTGGTCTTTCTCGATGCCGATGTCGTGCGTCGCGGCGCCCGCCCAGACCGGATAGCCGGCCACCTCGTAGCCGGTCTTCCAGATGCGCAGGTGGTGACGGCGGGTCACCGTGGAAGCGGTGTCTTCCTTGGCATAGCCGTAATCCTGGGGACGGCCGAAGAGGAAGAGACGGCTCATGGGCATGGCCACATTGTTTTTGGGATCGTGCGCGGCGTGCCAGAAGGCATGTGGTTTGGAGCGGATGGTTTCAATCCAGCCGGCCTGTGCGAAAGCCTCTTCGAGCTGCTCCTGGGTGCCGACGAAGACCAGGTTGACCATGTCCCCTTCGTGGCCCTGGCCGTTGAGAACGCGGCGGGGAAGCAGCGTGGTGAGTTGCTCTAGGGTGACTTGGTTTGCCGGGGTTGCCGCGGTGGGCATCGCTGTCGGCCCTGCAGGCTGGGCCGATTCCGCCGTGAGCGCCCGGTTGAATCTGGCGGCATCCAGGGGGAAGTTCCCGTGCACGTGGGCGGTCACTTCCGTGCCCTGCAGCAGGACGCTTTCCTGACCGCGCAAAAAGAGCAGCGCCGGGGCCGCCGGATAGAAAGCCAGGGCGGTGACGGCCATGCCCGTGGCCATAACGGTCTTGTGTCCTCCGCCGCGAACTTCTTTCTCCGAGCGCAGGGCCACGGTCTGGCCGGTGCTTAGACGGATGGAATCGAGGCGCAGTTTGAGCTTGCCGCCGCGCCCCATGCGGCGCTTCTTGTGCACGGCCGTGATGGTGGCTTGGGCCACGCTGCCGCGCGGGATCACCGGAAACCCGTTCAGCAGGACGTCGTAGATCACTTCAAAGTCCACCGTATCGCCGGGATGGGCGTCGGCGGAAGAGACGGTACGCAAGGCGCGCAGCTTGAGGGGCGTGCCGTTGGCGAGGACGAACGGGTGGGAGGCGCTGGCCGCGGCGGCCGTACGGGGAATTTCCGTGGCGGTTGACTGCTTTGCCGTCACACTGACAAGGGACTGCGCGGCGGCAGGAAGCGCGCCCGCCAGTAGCAGGCTCAGAAGTATGGCCGGCCGAATTTGCAGAAGTCTACACACGGCTCTCACGCTCGGACAGGGAATGAGATGCGCTCGTTGCTTGGAACGTAGCTTACGCAGGCCCCGCGGCCGGGCCTATAGCCCCAAAGGACAGTTGTGGGACTGCTGGCCCCGGGGTCTACCAGAGCCCCTTCAAATAAAGTGCTGGGGCGCAAACCGGATTGAGTCGCCAGCGGTTTGCATGGGAAAACCACGCCCGGGTTTGACTTTGCTCACCACAAGTCGGAAGAAAGCGCCCATCGGGGCCGGCGCAGGTGTCAGACGGGGCCGGTTTCCTCGGAAGCTTTGACGAAGAGACGCGCCAGCTCCGCGTGCTCCAGGACCACGGCGGGGTCGCGCTGCAGGGCCTCGAAGTATTTTTTCTGCAGGGCGTCGCCGGATTCCTGGGGCGTGAACATCTTGCCGGCCACGGTGTATATTCCGCGCGCGTCTGCGGGGGTAACCGGCCCTTCCGCGTCCAGCATTTCATCGATGCGCACGACAAACTCCGAGATGCTGTGCAGCCAGGCGAATTGCGGGTGGTCCACCACCAGGCGGAAGAGCTCGCCGGTATTCACCCTCCCGTGCAGGCGCTCGTAGTCGCGGCGCTCCATCTCCAGGAGGGCCTTGTGCACGCGCAGCAGGGCGTGGCGCAGGGCCGTAAGTTCCAGCCGTGCGGGAGTCTCCGGCGCGCCGTCCTGTGCCGGGTTTGCGTCCGAAGGCGTCATGGTCTCCGCAGCATGCGGCGCAGGGCCGCGCCGCATCCAATTTCCTATTTTCCGCCACCCCGCCTCGATTTGCCAGATGCCCGCCCCGCGCCTGCTCCCGCAGCTTCTTCAGGTGACGCGAGCCGCGCCTTCAGGCAAAATAGTTGACGGGGACGCATGCCCGCTCATTCGAAGCGGGCATTGTTGACCGCTTCGCGGTCACAGAAATAGTTGACCGCTTCGCGGTCACACGAAAAATCGTTTGCCGTCCCCAAAGTACTGTAAAGGGACCTGACCATGATTATTTCCATGAAGCTCCATGCCACGCCGCAGGAAATCGACGAAGTGCGCAAGCAGGTGGAGCATTTTGGCTACAAGGTGCACTCCATCGAAGGGGAAGAGCGCGTGGTCATCGCCGTCGTCGGCGTGGGGGACGTCACCCCCTGCCTGGAATCGGTCGAGGCCATGCCGCAAGTCGAAAATGTGGTGCGCATCACCGCGCCCTATAAGTTCGTCAGCAAGGAGTTCCGCAAGGAACGCACCCGCATCCGCGTCAACGGGGTCGAGATCGGCGGCGACCAATTCGTGGTCATGGCCGGCCCCTGTTCGGTGGAATCGGAAGAGCAGATCATGCGCGCGGCCGAGGGCGTGGCCCGGGCCGGGGCCAAGATCCTGCGCGGGGGGGCGTTCAAGCCGCGCACCTCGCCCTATGATTTTCAGGGCATGGAAGAAGAAGGCCTGAAGCTGCTGCGCAAGGCCAAGAAGGCCACCGGGCTGGCCATCATCACGGAGATCATGGGCGACCGCGACGTGAACCTGGTCGCGGAATACGCGGATATCCTGCAGGTGGGCGCTCGCAACATGCAGAATTTCGTGCTGCTCAAGGCCCTGGGCAAATGCGGCAAGCCCATCCTGCTGAAACGCGGCATGAGCAGCACGGTGAAGGAGCTGCTGATGTCCGCGGAATATATCGTGGCCCATGGCAATCCCGAGGTGCTCCTGTGCGAGCGCGGCATCCGTACCTTCGAAACGATAACGCGCAACACCTGCGACATCGCCGCGATTCCCGCGCTGCAGGAGCTGACCCACCTGCCCATCGTGCTGGATCCCAGCCACGCCACGGGGCGGCGCAGCCTGGTGCCGGCGCTCGCCCGCGCGGGCGTGGCCATCGGAGCCGACGGGCTGCTCGTCGAGGTGCACCCCGCGCCGGAGAAGGCGGTCAGCGACGGAGCGCAGTCCCTGGATATCCCACAGTTCCAGCATATGATGCAGGAGCTGAAGCCGTACATCCAGCTGTGGCAGGAGTCGCGGAAGAAAGAAGTGGCCGCCGCGGCGAGCCGCTGAGCGCTTTGCGCGCATATCCCTGGTGAGTGGGATCCGCGGTTGCGCTTCCTGGAGTGTGTGCCGGGCCCTTTTCGATGTGGGCCCGCCGTTTTGATGGAAGCTGAGAAATAACAGTAAATAAGCCCGTTGGCGGACGGGAGAAGCCGGGTATCCCTAGCGCTATGCACCCCACCGCCGCCGCGGCACCGCAATCTCGCAAGAAACCCTTCTACACAAGTTTGTGGGCGCAAGTGCTGCTGGCCATTGCGGCGGCCGTCGCGCTCGGCTATTTCAGCCCCGCCAAAGCCATTGCCATGAAGCCGCTCGGCGATGCCTTCATCCGCCTGATCACCATGATCATCACCCTGATCATTTTCTGCACCGTCGTCTCCGGCATCGCCGGCATGCAGGACATGAAGAAGGTCGGGCGGGTTGGCGGCAAGGCCCTGCTGTATTTCGAGATCGTCTCCACGCTGGCGCTGTTCATCGGCCTGGTCGTCGGCAACGTGGTGCGCCCCGGCGGCGGCTTCAATGTGGATCCAGCCACCTTGGACGCCAGAGCCGTGGCCAGCTACGCCGGCCAGGCCAAGGCCCAGAGCGTGACCGAATTCCTGATGCACATCATTCCGACCACGCTGGTCGACGCCTTTGCCAAGGGCGACATTCTCGAAGTTCTGCTCGTCTCCATCCTCTTCGGCCTCGCTTTATCGGCCGTCGCGCCGCGCTGCAAGCCGCTGCTCGATCTGTTTGACGCGCTCACCCATGCCGTCTTCGGCATAGTAAATATCGTGATGAAGTTTGCCCCCATCGGGGCATTCGGCGCGATCGCCTTCACCGTCGGCAAATATGGCATTGCTTCCTTGGGCCCGCTGCTCAAGGTGATCGGGACGTTCTATCTCACTTCCATTCTGTTTGTACTCCTCGTGCTGGGCGCGATTGCCGGCGCCGCGGGTTTCAGCATTCTCAAATTCCTCGCCTATATCAAGGAAGAGATCCTCATCGTGGTGGGCGTGAATTCCTCGGAAGCGGCGCTGCCGACGCTGATGGCCAAAATGGAGAGGCTGGGCTGCTCGAAACCCCTCGTCGGACTCGTCGTGCCGGCCGGCTATACCTTCAACACCGACGGCAGCAGTCTGTACATGACGCTCGCTGCTCTGTTTGTGGCCCAGGCCACCAATACCCCTCTGACCCTCATGCAACAATTGACCATCCTGGCCGTGGCCACCCTGACCTCCAAGGGCGCCAGCGGTGTCCAGGGCGCTTCGTTCATCGCCCTTGTGGCCACGCTGACTGTCGTGCCCACCATTCCCGTGGCGGGCATGGCTCTGCTCCTCGGCATCGACCGCTTTATGAGCACCGGACGCGCGCTGGTCAACATGATCGGCAACGGCGTAGCCACCCTGGTCGTGGCACGCTGGGAAGGCGAGTTCGATCGCAAAACTCTGCAGCGCGTTTTCGACTGAAACCAGAAACAGACGATGCGCAGGGAAAAAAAGTGCCGGGAAGAATCAGAAGGGGGTCGCCTGTGGCCCCCTTCTGGTGTTTAGTTTTACTAGAAGCTATCTCCTAAATGCCCAGGACGACCGGCCAAACACCGTCATTCCGAACGAAGTGAGGAATCTCTCTTCGGTTTTTGTATTTATGAGCTGCCTTCCAGGAAGATTTTTTTGGTACACCTCAGGCGGCGGCAGCGGATTCCGCGGTGTGCGCAATGGTGGCGCAGCCGCGGAACTCCTCGGTTTCGGTGGAGCCGGCCAGGGCGGTGGTGGAGGACTTGCCCTCCGCCCTTTTTTTTGCTTTTTCGAGTATCCTTTTACTTCTTCCCGCGTTTCTTAAGCCAGAGGTGAGAACCGTATGAAACCCATTTCGCGTGCAGTGACTCTCGTATTGTCGTTTATTTTGCTGGGTTCGCTGGCTCATGCGCAGTCGAAGCCCGCTCCCGCCGCCGGAGTGGAGCCGCTCAAATCGCAGATTCAGGCCATCCGCCGGGCATTTCCCGGCGACATGTCCGTTTATATGAAGAACCTGGCGAACGGGGAAGAGATCGCGCTCGACGCCGATTCGACCTACGAAACCTTCAGCGTCATCAAACTCGCCATCATGGCGGAAGTCCTGCGCCAGGCCGAAGCCGGGAAGTTCTCTCTCGATGATCGCCTCGTCCTGAAACCCGGAGATCAGCGGCTGCCTTCCGGCGTGCTGTACACCCTGCAGCCGGGGCTGAATCCCTCCATTCGCGACCTCGTCACCCTGATGATCATCATCAGCGACAACGCCGCCACGGACCTGCTCGCCGACAAGGTCGGCCGCGCCAGCGTCACCAGCACCATGCACGGCCTCGGCCTGAAGAACACCTCCATCCAATTCTCCGACCTCGATTGGGACCGCACCTGGCTGGGCTCGCTCGACTCCAGCTACAAAAACGCCACCGGCGACAAGACCATCCAGTTTCCCTTCGGCCAATACACCGAAGCGCAGGTACAGCAGGCGTTCGGGAAAACCATCTGGGATGCGGGAATCTATTTCGGCCACAGCACGGCGCGTGAGATCGGCCGGTTGCTGGAGATGATCCAGCAGGGCAAGCTCGTTTCCAAGCCCGCCAGCGAATTCATGCTCGCTACGCTCGAAAAACAGCAGGTCAACAATCGCTTCCCGAAATATCTGCGCGACGTTACGGTCGCCCACAAAACCGGCGACGGCCAGCCCTTCATCGCCAATGACGCCGGCATCCTCTTCGTCAAGAATCAGCCCATCGTCCTCGTCGTCTTCACCGGTCACCATCGCGGCGAGACCGAGCCCCTCCACGACGCCATCGCCCGCGTCGCCGCCCTCGTCGCCAGCCACTACGGCGCCCAGCTCACTTCCGGCTACAAGCCGCAGTAGGGGGATCGTTCCTGCTTCTCTGGGGGCGGGTGGAATTTGTCCCGGCGGGGCCGGGCTTCTGCCCTTTCCTAAGGGCTATGGTGCTGACTTTGCGCAGACGCTTCCCTGAAAAAAAAGAAAGGGGCACGAAATATCGTGCCCCTAGGAAGAAGGAGGTGCGTTACGCCGCGGAGCCGGCCGATGCGGCGGCGGATTCCGCGGCGGCCGGAATGGCGGCGTGGCCGTGGAATTGCTCCCTCTCGGTGGAGCCGGCCAGGGCCGTGGTCGAGGACTTGCCCCCGGAGACCACTTGGGCGATTTCGTCGAAGTAGCCGGTGCCCACGAAGCGCTGGTGCGTCACCCCGCGGTAGCCCAGCTCCTGCGCGGCGAACTCCTCCTGCTGCAGCCTGGAGTAGGCGGTCATTCCGCTCTGTGCGTAGCCGCGCGCGAGATCGAACATGCTCAGGTTCAGGGCATGGAAGCCGGCCAGGGTCACGAACTGGAATTTGTAGCCCATCTTGCCCAGCTCCTGCTGGAAGCCGGCGATGCTGGCGTCGTCGAGCTTCTTCTTCCAGTTGAACGACGGCGAGCAGTTGTAGGCCAGCAGCTTGCCCGGAAACTGGGCGTGGATGGCGTCGGCGAATTTCTTCGCCTCGGCGAGATCCGGCTTGGAGGTTTCGCACCACAGCATGTCGGCATAGGGAGCATAGGCCAGCCCGCGGGCGATGGCCGCCTCGATGCCGCCGCGGAACTGGAAGAAGCCTTCCGGCGTGCGCTGGCCGTGAATGAATTCGCGGTCGCGCGGGTCGGCGTCGGAGAGCAGCAGGCCGGCGCTGTCGGCGTCGGTGCGCGCGATGAGGATGGTGGGCGCGCCGCAGACGTCGGCGGCCAGGCGCGCAGCGGTCAGCTTCTCGATGAATTCGCGCGTGGGCACGACGACCTTGCCGCCCAGGTGCCCGCACTTCTTGGCCGAGGAGAGCTGGTCTTCGAAGTGCACGGCTGCGGCGCCCGCTTCGATCATGGACTTCATCAGCTCGTAGGCGTTGAGGGAGCCGCCAAAGCCGGCCTCGGCGTCGGCGACGATGGGCGCGAGCCAGTGCGTGCCGTTTTTCCCCTCGACACTGTCGATCTGATCGGCGCGCAACAGGGCGCGGTTGAGCTTTTTCACCAGAGCGGGGGCGCTATCTGAGGGATAGAGGCTCTGGTCGGGGTAGACGTCGCCCGCGCTGTTGTTGTCCGCGGCGACCTGCCAGCCGCTGGCGTAGATGGCCTTCAGGCCGGCCTGGACCATCTCGATGGCCTGATTCCCGGTGATGGCCCCGAGTGCGGGAACGTAAGGTTCCGTGTGCATCAGCTCCCAGAGGCGCTCCGCGCCCAGGCGGGCCACCGTGTATTCGATCTGCACGGAGCCACGCAGGCGCAGCACGTCCTCGTGGCGGTACGAGCGGGTGATCCCTGCCCAGCGGGAACTGGTGCTCCACTCCGTGTGCGTTTTCCCGTTCTTGCCGTTTGCGCCGTTCGTGGACATCTGCTTTCTCCTTCCAGTGATCTGTGCTGCCCAATCAAAACCGTTCAAAGACTTTCTTCCGACCGGCCCGGAATCTGCCATTGGCTGCATTCGCCTCGCTCACTCCATTCGGAATCACGGATTCCGGAAGCGGACATATGCCATCACGCCGGGGTGAATTCGCCGCGCTGGATCATGGCCTCGCTGATGCGGCGCGCCTCGCGGAGCTTTCTTGCTTCGCCGTTGGCATCCACCGGGAGCGGAGCCAGCAGGCGCTCCAGCTCCTCGTCGAAGAGGCGCGCGATCAGCTCCGGGGTGTGCGCCACGGGCTTGCCGTCGTCGCCGAGAATGTTTGCCTGCGCGGAGTGCTTCATGCGCTGCGCGATCATCAGACGGTAGATGCGGTCGGTGGCCAAGTCTTCCATGTAACCGTCGAGAAGGCTGGCGCCGCGGCCGTGCAGCACGCCGTTGCGGTAGCGGATGACGGTGCGTACGGCGGCCCGCGTGCCGGCCAGGGTGCGCTGTCCGACGCCCGCGGGCGCGGGGCGCAGATCGGGCCGCGCCGGGGGATTCTCCGGCCGGGCGTGGATCTGGTTCGGGCAGGGGAACTGGCTTACTGCAATTTCGTTTTGATCGGGATGCCCGGTCCAGGCGCCGTCCATGAAGCAGAGCGCCTCATTTTTTTTGTCTGCAGCCAGGACGGTGAGGGCCCGTGCGTTGAGCTCCGCATCCTCGCGGCTCGGATAGAGCGCGGTCATGCCGCCGATGGCCAGCAGGCCATGCTTGTGGCAGATCTCCGGCAAGCGCTCGCGCAGATTCTGGAAGAAAGCCACGTCATGCGGAATGGTATTGCGGTCGGGCAGCACCCACGCCGGATTTTCCAGATGGAAATGGATGAGGCTGGCCATGTAGTCCCAGCGGCCGAGGTTCAAACCCAGAATGTGGTCGCGCAGGTGATAGGCGAACTCCTCCATCTGGTAGGCCAGGGGATGCGCTTCGACCAGCGCCATGCACTTGAAGGCATCGGCGGGGAGACCCTTGGCGCGCGCCGCCATCTCCAAGAGATCGCGCCACCACAGGGCCTCTTCCGCCGATTCGGATTTCGGGATGTAGAACGCGAGCGGATGTTTCAGTGCCGTGAAGTCCGCCTGATAGGCGATCAGCGCCACGTCAAACAGCGCTGCCGGCAGCAGAACCCCGGGGAAAATCCCGCCCTGGTGGAGATGCAGGCCGCGCGGGCGGGTGAAGATCACCGTCGCGCTCGGCTGAATCGCCACGCTGCGGTTGCGCTTGCGATCGAAATAGTTGAGGCGCCCGGTCAGGGCTTCCAGAATGTTGCGCACGCCGCGCTGCAGGTTGCTCCAGGTGTTGGCGGTGGAGTCCTCGAGATCGAGCATGACGCCGGGTGCGCCGCTGTTCAGCATCTTGACCACCAGTTCGGCGTCGTCGGCCGGCCCGGTCATCTGGTTGCGCTGATCCCGGCACCAGGCCGGCAGTTCGATCTGCCAGGGGGTGGTGGTGGCCGGCGAAGCCAAGAGGTAGTCCGGCAGGCGCCCGGCGTGCGCGGCGGCCAGGGCCTGCTCGCGGCGGGCCACCAGGGCTTGCTGCCGCGCGGTCAGCGCTTCGTGCAGGGGCGCGAGGAAGTCCAGGAAGCCGCGCGGCAGCTCGCCGGCGAGATCGCAGCCCGCGGGAGCGTAGTTCACCGGGACGATGCGCTCGGAGAAGGGCAGCATCTCCGTCGAAATGGTTTTCGTGGTTGCGGTCGCCATGGCCATCCCCTTCGTTTCTTAGACTCTGACGAGCGTTCCATATGTTGAACACTAGTTCAGAATGCGATGTTCCCTTGTAGCCCCAGCGGAAATCGGGCGCAAGCCCGCGTTCACGATATTGAACAAATATTCTATATGCTGTACCTTATCCTCGGGAGGCCTTTTGCTTATGACCCTCGCTGAAACCAGCCCCGCCACCGCCGTGGAGCGCGCCCTGAACATCCTGGAAGCCGCGGCCCACCGCCGCGAAGGGCTCACCAATTCCGAAATCAGCCGCCGCCTGAGCATTCCCAAGAGTTCGGCGAGCTATATCCTGCGCACCCTGGAGCGGCGTGGCTACCTGCGGCGGGATGCCGAGAACGGCCGCTACCGCCTGGGGCTGAAGATCCTGAGCCTGGGGCGGGACGCGCAGGCCAATCTGGACATCGCCGCAGTGGCCCAGCCGTTCATGCGCGCGCTCGTGGAGCGCGTGCACTTGACGTGTCACTTGGCGGTGCTGGACCAGGGCGAAGCGGTGTACATCGAGAAGGTGGACGCGCCGGGGTTCTTCAAGGTCAACACCTGGGTGGGCCGGCGGATGTTCCTGCACTCCACGAGCGTGGGCAAGGCGCTGCTGGCCTGGCTGCCGAAGGCCGAGGCGGAAGCGATCGTGCGCGCGCACGGGCTGAAGAAGCGCACGCCGAAAACCATCGCGACGCTGACCCGCTTTCTGACGGAACTGGATACGGTGCGGATGCAGGGCTACGCGGTGGACGACGAGGAGAACAGCCTGGGGGCGCGGTGCCTGGGCGCGCCGATCTTCGACGCGCTGGGCGGGGTGCCGGCGGCGCTGGGGGTGAGCGGGACGATCACCCAAGTGAGCGAGGCGGAACTCCCGCGCATCGCCGAGGCCCTCAAGGAAACGACGCGGCGGATCTCGCGCCAGTTGCTGCGCACGGGAACCACCGGGCCGGCGTGATCCGCCGGGGAGTTCCGGCGCCTTCCGGGTTTAGCAACAAGACGCACGGCGCCGGCAATTCCGGCGAGGCGGACAGCGGTCTGGTAGCATACGATTGCCCGTGCGGAAGCGCGCGGGCTCGCTTGCAAATTATGATCAACCTGCCCATGCGGAGAAGATGACGTGCTGGTGATTGCGCACCGCGGGGCCTCCGGCCATGCCCCGGAAAACACGCTGGCGGCGTTTCGCCGCGCGCTGACCTGCGGAGCCGGATTCATCGAGACCGACCTGCACCTCTCGCGCGACGCGCATTTCGTGGCCATCCATGACGATACGCTGGAGCGCACGACGAATGGGCAGGGTCTGATCCACGACCATTCGCTGGCGGAGCTGCGGCGGCTGGATGCCGGGTCGTGGTTCGGAAGCGAATTTGCCGGCGAGCGCATTCCGACGCTGGACGAGATCTTCGAGTTTTCGCGGCAGAACGACGTGGTGTTCTATCTGGAATTGAAGCTCGCCGGTACTTGGGGAGCGGAGCACGCGCTGGTGAGCGCGCTGCGGCAGTCGGGGGAAATTCCCCGGGCCGTGGTGATGTCGTTCGACCCGCGCGTGCTGGTGTCGCTGCGGGGGAGCGAGCCGATGCTGATGACCGCGCTGCTCTACGACGGCACACTGGCCGAGCCCTTCGAGCAGGCGATCTCCTCCGGGGTGCGGCAGATTGCCGCGCGCAGCGACCTGGTGACACCCGCGCTGCTCCGCGAGGCGCGGCGGCGGGACCTGCAGGTGGTGTGCTGGACGGTGAACCACCCGGCGCAGATGCGCGCGCTGGTAGCCGCGGGAGTGGACGGAATCATCAGCGACTACCCCGATCGCGTGGTCGCCGCAGCCAAGGAAAAGCGCGGCAGCAGAAGCTGATTTCCGCTGGGCCGCGCGGGTTCGGACGAAACTCCCCCAAAAAAACGCAGAGGCGCAGAGAGAGAAGAGAAGAACTATTTTTCTTTCTGCAATCGCTGTGTCCTGGCGTTTGTTCATTGTTCTTTTCCGGCCGGGCTATCCGGGGATGAGGCGGCGGAAGAGGGCGGCGAACTGCTCGACGCTGAGCTGCTCGGCGCGGGCGTCGGGGCGGAGGCCGAGGGAGGCGAGGGCTTCGCGGACCAGCTCCGGGCCGGCGAGGGCGCGCAGGTTGTTGACCAGGGTTTTTCTCTTCTGAGCGAAAGACAATTTCACGAAATCGAGGAAGCGCTGCTCGTCTTGCAGGCCGAGCGCGGCCCCGGCGCCGGGCAGGCGCAGGGAGACGAGCGCGGAGGTGACTTCCGGCGGGGGCTGGAAGGCGCCGCGGGGAATCTGCAGGGCGATTTCGGGGCGGGAGTAGTACTGGGTGAGGACGGAGAGGTAGCCGTAGTCGCGGGAGCCGGGGCGGGCGGCAAGGCGCTGGGCGACTTCGAGCTGGATGACGATGTGGATGGCTTCGATGTTTGCGGCGTGCTCGAAGAGGCGGTGCAGGATGGGCGAGGTGATGTAGTAGGGGAGGTTGCCGTAGACGCGCACGCGCCGGTTGGCGAGGAGTTTTGCGAGATCGAGCTGGAGGATGTCGCCGGAGACGACGGTGAGGTTGGGGAATTTTTCGGCGAGGCGCTGGAGGCCGGCGACGAGCGGGGGATCGAGCTCGATGGTGGTGACGGGAAGACCGGTGGCGAGAAGGTGTTCGGTCATTTCGCCGTGGCCGGCGCCGATTTCGAGCCAGGGGGTTTGCGAGGGCGGGGCGGCGGCGAGGCCGGCGGCGTGGCGGGAGATGCCGATGGCGCGCGCGATCTTTTCGCGCCAGGCGGCGTCGGCGAGGAAATGTTGTCCGAGGCGTTGGCGGGCCATGCGGGAGACAGTGTAGCAGGAGGCGGGGCGTGGTTTATCTTTAGAGCATGCGAAGAGCAAGAGAGATCCCTCGACACCCGATGGTCGCTCTCCGAGAAGCTCGGAGCAGGCGGGATAGATACCCTTCGCCGGGTATCTAGTAAACAGAATGACTCCCACCCCCCTGGTTTTCTTGTAACTGCAGATTGCAAAGGGTTTTAAGTCCAATGATTTGGAACTGCTGATTCCACAAGGGTTGCAGGGGGAATTTTTGGAACTGCAGAAAAGAAAAGGGATAGTGGCGAGTGAGGAGTAGCGAGTGGCGAAGTGGAGGAAGCAAAGCGCGGGCATGGGGGATCAGGATTCGGAGGGGATGGGGGGCAAGGCGCGGCGGAGGGTGTCCTCCCAGGCGGAGAAGCCGTGGGTTTGCTGGATTTCGAGCTGGACGGAATGGCGGTTGTGGAGAAGAAGCTGGGCGATATAGGCGAGGGTGGCGGCCTTGCGGCGGGGGACGCGGTCCTGGGCGAGGAGGTGGAAGAGTTTTCCGAGGACGTGGGAGAGGTCGCTGGCAGTGGTGAATTCGCCGGAAAGGGAGGCGAGTTCGGCGGCGATGGCGGCGGAGTCGAGGAGCTGGCGCTCCTGGCGGGCGTGGAAGGGGCAGAGGGAGGGGTGGGATTCGTGGCGCAGCATGGTGCATTGGCGGCCGTCGGAGGTGGAGAAAAGACAGCGGTCGGCTTGGGTGGGGGAGGGGCGATCTTGGGCAGGGCGGTTTGTTTTCATGGAGATGGTCAGGAGGAAGGAAGTGATGAGGTAAAGAGGTAAGGAGGTAACGAAACGGAACAGGGACAAGGGATGTCGGCGCAGAGCCGCTGAGGGCGAAAATTCATACGGAATTTTAGCATCAGTTTTACTAACTGTCAATAAAACACTATGTTATTTATTAGTAGTTTTCGAATGGTTGTGGAAAAGCGTTCGAAAATTTGAATGCGGGCCAGTGTATCTCGCGTTGATCGTGGTCGAAAAAGTCAAAATCCCCACATGTAAAATCGACGTGTTGGGCACCCAAGTCCTTCTCCTCATTTTGCGCCCGGGCCACCCGCCGCTGGGGATTCTTCCGGGAAAAGTCGGAAGACCCACCCTCAAAAACGGAAATGGGGCACCCGGCAGAAGGAAATTCATAGAATTGAATGTGCCACCCAGTTGGTCTACTAAACTGAGTCGAAATGATCAAGACTTCGGAATAGAGGATCGCTCTACGATATTTCCTCCAACGGGGCTTCAAGAACGTGTTGGCGATGAACCCGACGCCGCCTCGACTCGCAAAAGACGCTCGTCTAGGCATGCGTTGACGTTAGAATGGTTAGAGGTTATTAATTGAAGCCGCTCTTCACCATCCATGCTGGCGAGTTCGTCTCGGGCGACTATATCGAGCGCACGTTTCGGCACGTGAATGTATGGGTCCCAGCGAAAGACACTGGCGTCGATCTTTTAGTTTCGGACAGGAAAAACAAGAAGACAGTGTCTCTTCAAGTGAAATTCTCGCGGGACTTCCTAGCTACGCACATGGCCGCTATTTTTCAGAAGCCGTTGCGTGCTTGCGGGTGGTGGTCGCTGAACCGTCAGAAAATCGTGACCTCTGCTGCCGACTATTGGGTCTTTGTCCTTGTCGGATTCGCACGCCGCAGCACCGACTTCGTGATCATCACGCCTGCTGAGCTGTTGAGGCGGCTTGATGCCATTCATGGAAAGCAGAGAACGGTTCAAAGTTACCTCTGGGTCACTGAAAAGCGCACGTGCTGGGAAACGCGGGGGCTTAGGCGTCAGGATCAACTGTCGATTGCACAAGGCCAGTTCAAGAGTGATGAGCGCGACTTCACCGCGCATCTCAACAACTGGGAGCCGATCAAAGAACTCAACCGGTGACGAACCGATAACCCCTACATTCGATCTGGGCCTGTTGCCAGCGCGATTCCGGGGTATCGTCGCGAACTCGGAAGCTATCCGGAAACGGGGATCTGCGAAGTCCCAACGCTTCCGCGCTGGGCTAACGTGTGTCGCGCCTATGGCGCTGGGGATTCTTCCAGGAAAAGTCGGAAGACCCACCCTCAAAAACGGTAGGTGGGGCACCCGGCTTCAAGGCGGTCGGCCTGCCGGCGGCTTGCCTTTTGTTCTCGAATTTAGATGAATAGCTCCGCGCCAACGTGAAAAAACTCCGCCAGTCTCTTCGCCTGTGCTTTGCTAATGGAACGCTTGCCGTGAAACACCTCGGAGGTAATTCCTTTCGACCCGAAAATCTTCCAGAGATCCTTCTGTGTCAGCTTGCGGGCCTCCATTAAATGCTGAAGCGTCTGCTGTGGGCTGGCTTTCCGAATGGGATAGCGGCGCGCTTCATACTCATCAATCAGTACGGTCAGAAGTTCGGCAAGCTCCTTTTCTTCTGGTGTAAGGTCTTCACGCTCGTCGAGGCGCATCAGTTCGGCGGTCAGGCGATCGCATTCTTCATCCGTATGGAGCACGCGGGGAAGCGTTCGCCGCAACAGTTGCCCATAAGTTTTTTCGTCCAGCTCTGTCGTCATCGTGCTCATTGTTTCCAAGCCCCTTTGTCGTATTCCGCGTGCGTCAACAGGTACAGGACGAAGACTCGCTGGGTTTGGTAGTTCACGCGTGCGATCAGGCGGTACTTGTTGCCAGCGATGTTGAACACCGTTCTCCGTCCGACCAAATCGGCATTGCGGTACACCTGTTTCAATTCCGCAGGGGTTTTCCAATTCGCCCTGCGCACCACCGCGTACCAAGATTCGAGGCTCGTTTTCGCGTCCGGGTGCTGTTGCCAGAATTGTTCGAGAGCGCCGCGCTTTATGATGCGCATCGAGGGTTAGGTTCTCACAATGAGAACAGAAAGTCAAGCGGCGTCAGGTGTACGCCACTCCGGTGCTTGTACGAGGGTTTTAGGTTCGGGCAAAGGTGGCGCCGCGTTCGGCAAGCAACTGCCGCAAGATCAATCTGTGGCAGCGGCTCTCGTCGTGGCAGTAGCATCCCACCGAAAAATCAGTCCGATGGGAGAGCGCGGCCAAAAGATCGAGAATCTTTCCAGCGTCAGGGGCATTCATTTCCGACCGGAACTTGCGCTCAAAAATAGACCACGATCTTTCGTCGTGCGCCGCCTGGCCTGCTTTCATGAGCGCTGGACTGGGCGAAAGATTGGGCAACCAAACATCGTAAAAATCCCTCCTGGCATATTCGGACTTCGGAACTCCTCTGGGGGGTCTGCGAACCGTGCCTAGACGCAAACCTTCCTTTGCTTTTCTCGGGGAACCAAGTCTTACGATAGTGATGGGCATCGTGCTGGGCCTCACGGTTTGAAATAAGTGGGAATCTGTTGAAAGCTGTTTCTTCCAGAAGCCGCAATTATATGACCTCATTGTTCGTTCGCAAGGATTTCCAAGCGGACCCAGCGCTTGCGCGCTGGGCTAACGTGTGGCGCGCCTCCGGACCCAGCGCTTCCGCGCTGGGCTAACGTGTGGCGCGCCTACGGCGCCGGGGGAGGCGCGTGCGACTCCACGGAAAAAGGCGGGATGGGCGGCCTTGACGGGGTGGCGGGGGTCCGGTAGCGTAGGCCGGTTGCGGACCGGACCATGAAAATTCTGTTTGTTGCCAGCGAAGGATTGCCGTATTCGAAGACCGGTGGGCTTGCCGACGTCATCGAAGGGCTGCCCAAGGCGCTGGGGGAGCTGAGGCACGAAGTGGCGGTGGTGCTGCCGCGCTACCGGGGAACGAAGCCGGGGGCGGCGCTGCGCAGCCTGACGATACCGATGGGCGGGCAACTGCGCTTTCCGGTGATTGAAGACGGCGGGACGCAGCACGGGGTGCGCTACTTTTTCGTGGACGATCCGGCGTACTTCGACCGCGGGCATCTGTACGGGGAGCACGGCAAGGATTATCCGGACAACGCGGAACGCTTCGCGGAATTCAGCCGGGCGGCGATCGAGATCGTGAAGCAGGTGTGGCCGGCGGATGTGGTGCACTGCCACGACTGGCAGACGGCGCTGGTGCCGGTGCTGCTGCGCTCGCAGTACGCGGAAGATCCGCAGGTGAAGAATCTGCCGGTGGTCTTCACGGTCCACAACATCGGGTATCAGGGGCAGTGCGGCCGGGAGGCGATCCAAGATGCGGGGATACCGGAAAGCGTGTATCACCCGGGAGGACTGGAGTTCTACGGCAAGGTGAATCTGCTGAAAGGCGGGCTGGTGTATGCGGATTACCTGACGACGGTGAGCCGGAAATACGCGGAGGAGATTCAGACGGCGGAATACGGGCACGGGCTGGACGGCGTGGTGCGGGAGCGGCGGGAGCGGCTGCGCGGGATACTGAACGGAGCGGACTATGGGGTGTGGAATCCGGAGACGGACGAGCACCTCGCGGCGAAATATTCGGCGCAGGACCTGAGCGGCAAGCAGGCGTGCAAGCAGGAGCTGCGGAAGATCTTCCGGCTGCGCGCGGAGGATGGGGAGCGGGCGCTGATCGGGATGGTGTCGCGCTTCGCGGGCCAGAAGGGCTTCGATCTGATCGCGGAGCAGGCGCAGGAATTGATGAAGGAAGAGGTGTCCGTGGTGGCGCTGGGGACGGGCGAGGCGCGCTACGAGAAGCTGTTCCGGGAGCTGGCGAAGGAGTTTCCGGGGCGGTTCGGGGTGAAGATCGCCTACGACAACGCGCTGGCGCACAAGATCGAGGCCGGGGCGGATATTTTCCTGATGCCGTCGCACTACGAGCCGTGCGGGCTGAACCAGATCTACAGCCTGCGCTACGGGACGGTGCCGGTAGTGCGCGCAACAGGCGGGCTGGATGATACCATTGAGGAGTTTGACCTGGAGCACGGGACGGGGACGGGGTTCAAGTTCGCGGAGTACACGGGAGCGGCGATGCTGGAGTGCCTGCGGCGCGCGCTGGAGGCGCACGCGGATGAGCGCATCTGGCGGCGCATCCAGCTGAACGGCATGGCCCGGGATTTTTCGTGGAAGGCCTCGGCCGCGGAATATGCGAAGCTGTACGAGGCGGCACGAAGGCTGCGCGGATCCGGACAGCCGGCACGAAACCAAATTTCATCGGCAACATCCAAGTAGAAGGAAAAAAACGGGGTCGCTTACGGCAACCCATCGAGGATAACGAACATGGCAGAAAACGTTCTGGCAGTGAACGACGGAAATTTCGAAGCCGAGGTGATCGCGGCGAGCAAGACGCAGCCGGTGGTGGTGGACTTCTGGGCGGAATGGTGCCGGCCGTGCAAGATGCTGGCGCCCACGGTGGCGGAAGTGGCCCACGACTACGCGGGCAAGGTGAAGGTGACCAAGCTGAACGTGGACGAGGCGATGAATTCGGCGGGGCGCTTCAACATCCGCGGGATTCCGACGCTGCTGGTGTTCAAGGATGGGCAGGTGGTGGACCAGATTGTGGGCGCGGTGCCCAAGGATCAGATCACCAAGACGCTGGACCGGCATCTGGGGTAAGGCAGCCGGCGGATGCGGCAGTAGCGAGAGGCCGGCGGGACATGCCCGCCGTCACAGGGAGCAAGAGGGAGGGCGGACTTCCGGCTTTGCCGGGATAGATTGCGCCCCATCAGGAAAAATGGCGACAGCGGAACCGGCTACACGAAAGATAAAACCACCCTCGCACCCGCCGATGCTGGCTGGGGAGCGCGGCCCGCAGGCGATGTCGCGGCCGGGGCTGCACTCCACGGTGATGCAGATCCTGGAGCCGATGCCGCGGGGAAGAATCCTGGACTGCCCGGCGGGCGAAGGCGCGCTGGCGGAGCGCCTGGTGGCCGCGGGGTTTGAGGTGCGCAGCTGCGACCTCTATTCCGAGCTGTTCCGGCTGGACGGGGTGGAGATCAAGCGCGGGGACCTCTCGGGGACGCTGCCGTACGCCTCGGAATCGTTCGATTACATCGCCTCGCTGGACGGGCTGGAGCATATCGACTCGCCGCCGAACGCCTTCCGGGAATACCAGAGGCTGCTGAAGCCGGGCGGGCACCTGATCCTCAGCGTGCCGAACATCATGAATATCGAGGAGCGATTGAAGTGGCTGCTCTTCGGGTATACGTCGCATTTCAAGCCGCTCTCCGACCAGTCGAAGACGAAGATCAATTTTGACTATGCCGGGAAGGATGAAATCGCGGTGCACGCGAATCCCATCGGCTACAACGAGATCCGCTACTACCTGGAAAAGAACGGGTTTGCGATTCAGAGCGTCTACCGGGACCGCAAGAAGGCCAACCAGTGGCTGTACTGGCCGATCGTGGCGTTCATCCGTCTGCTGGCGAAGCTGACGCCGGAAGCGCGGCGCAAGGATCGCTGGACGGAAGAGCTGGCGTCCGATGCGGTGCTGCTCGGCGGGAACACAATTATTATCCACTCCATCAAGCAGTAGCCGATACGGAAAGCTTTTGCCCGCTTGTTTTAGGTGGTGATGATGAGTGTGTCCGAAAAGCCGGTGATTCGCTGTCCCTGGGCGAAGAATGCGCTGAACATTCCCTACCACGACGAAGAGTGGGGTGTGCCGCTGCACGACGACCGGGCACTGTTCGAGTTCCTCATCCTGGAGGGGGCGCAGGCGGGGCTGAGCTGGGACACGATCCTGCGCAAGCGCGAGCGCTACCGGGAAGTGCTTGACGGCTTCGATGCGGAGCGCGTGGCGCGGTACGGCAAGTCCAAGGTGCAGGCGCTGCTGAAGGACGCCGGGATCATCCGCAACCGCATGAAGATTGCGGCGGCGATCGGGAATGCGCGGGCGTTTTTGAAGGTGCAGGAGGAGTTTGGGACGTTTGACGCCTACATCTGGCGGTTTGTGGGCGGGCGGCCGAAGCAGAACGCGTGGAAGACGCTGCAGCAGGTGCCGGCGAAGACGGCGGAATCCGATGCGCTGAGCAAGGATCTGAAGAAGCGGGGGTTCGCGTTCGTGGGCTCAACGATCTGCTATGCGCACATGCAGGCGACGGGGATGGTGAACGACCACCTGGTGAATTGTTTCCGGTATCGGGAAGTTTCCCGGTAGGGCCGGCGTCACGCCGCGGGTACCGCTTGCTTGCGTTGGCGGCGGGGCGGGCGTAGGATGCTGTTTCTGCAGTTTTTGCGAGGATTCCCACCTGAAGTTTCCCTGGAGTGCAGAGTTGAAGGGGAAGGGTGCGAGTGGTTCGAGAGGCCAAGGATGAAATCGGTCGTGGTGGTAGGCGCGCAGTGGGGAGACGAGGGCAAAGGCAAGGTGGTGGACTACCTGGCCGCGTCGTTTGATTACATCGCGCGCTGCGCGGGCGGGCACAACGCCGGGCATACGGTCATTTTTGACGGGCAGCGCTTCGTGCTGCAATTGATTCCGTGCGGAATTTTGCGGCCACAGCAGCAGGCGGTGATCGGGACGGGTGTGGTGGTGGACCCGGGAGCGCTGGTGAATGAGATCGAGACGCTGGCGAAGGCCGGGATCGATGTGAACGGGCGGCTGCACGTGAGCAACCGCGCGCACCTGATTTTCCCGTATCACCGGGAGCTGGACAAAGCGGCGGAGACCGCGCGGGGCGAGAACAAGATCGGCACGACGTCGCGGGGGATTGGTCCGGCGTACGAGGACAAGATGGCGCGGCGCGGGCTGCGCGTGTGCGACCTGCTGGATGCGCAATTGTTCCGGGAGAAGGCGCAGCGGGTGATCGCGGAAAAGAACGCGCTGGCCAAGGGCGCTTACGGCGTGGCGCTGAATTTCAGCGGGGCTATCGAAGAGACGCTGCAGATGGGCGAGAAGATCCGCGGGTACATCACGGACACCTCGGCATTGCTGAACGGGGCGCTGGATTCCGGGAAGTCGGTGCTGTTCGAGGGCGCCCAGGGGACGATGCTGGACATCGATCACGGAACCTATCCGTACGTGACGTCGTCGAATGCGACGTCGGGCGGGGCCAGCACGGGGCTGGGTGTGGCGCCGACGAAGATCAAGGCGGTGCTGAACGTCTCGAAGGCCTATACGACGCGCGTGGGCGGCGGGCCGTTCCCCACGGAGATGCCGGACCTGGACGCGAAGGAAGTGCGGGACCGGGGCAAGGAGTACGGAGCGGTGACCGGGCGTCCGCGGCGCTGCGGGTGGCTGGACCTGGTGGTGCTGCGCTACGCGAAGATGATCAACGGGATGGATTCGCTGGTGATCACCAAGCTGGACGTTTTCGATACGCAAAGCGAGATTCAGGTGTGCACCGGGTACAAGTACAAGGGGACGCCGCTGCGGGAGATGCCGGCCTCGGCGGAGGAGTTCGCCCACGTGACGCCGGAATACAAGGCCATGCCCGGGTGGCGCGAGTCCACGTACGGCGCGCGCGACGGGGGAAAGCTGCCGAAGGCGGCCCTGGATTATCTGCAGTTCATCGGGGAGTTTCTGCAAGTGGAGATCGGGATGATCTCGACGGGGCCGGAGCGCGACGCGACCATCATTCCCGCCGGGACGCTGTTTGCCTCGTGGTTGTGAAGGGCAGGCAGCCAGGAGCGGATGGCGGGATAAAACCGCCACTATGAAGGAACGGATGGCGGGCGGAGCCCGCCATATTTTCATGCAAGCCATGATTTCCTACCAACAGGCGCGGCAGCTGGTGATTCGCGAAGTCTCCGCGCTGCGGAAGACGACGGGGGCGGAGCGCCGCGCGCTGCGCGAGGCGCTGGGGTATGTGCTGGCGGAGAGCGTGGCGGCGGACCGGGAGTATCCGCCGTTTGACCGGGCGACGCGCGACGGGTATGCGGTGCGCGCGGCGGAGGCCCAGCCGGGAGCGGCGCTGCCGTGCTTCGGGGAATGGAAGGCGGGCGATGCGTCGCTGGTACCGCTGGTGCCGGGGAGCTGCGTGCAAATCATGACCGGAGCGGGTGTGCCGCCGGGGGCGGATGCCGTGGTGATGGTCGAGCACACGTCGCGCGAGGGCGAGCGCGTGAAGTTTGCGCGCGCGGCGGTGGCGGGGCAGAACATCGTGCCGCGGGGCAGCGAGGCCAGCGCGGGGGCGATCCTCCTGCGGGCGGGGCAGCGGCTGGGCTTTGCGGAGATCGGGCTGGCGGCGCAGGCGGGGGCCTGCGAGGTGGCGGTGCACCGGAAGCCGCGGGTGGCCATCCTTTCCACGGGTGACGAAGTGGTGGCGATGGAGGATACGCCCGGAGCGTTTCAGATCCGCAACAGCAACAGCCTTTCGCTGGCGGCGCAGGTGCGCATCGCGGGTGGCGAACCGGTGGAACTGGGCAACGCGCCGGACCGCATGGAGGTGCTGCGCTCGCACATCGAGGAGGGGTTGCAGGCGGATGTGCTGGTACTTTCGGGCGGGGTGTCCATGGGGAAGTATGATCTGGTGGAGCCGGTGCTGCGCGAACTGGGGGCGGAATTCTTCTTCGATGCGGTGGCCATCCGGCCCGGCAAGCCGGCGGTGTTCGCAATCTGCCAGGGCAAGCCGGTGTTCGGGCTGCCGGGGAATCCGGTGTCCACGATGGTGACCTTTGAGCTGTTCGCGACGGCGGCGGTGGACCTCTTGAGCGGGATGGAGGCGCGGGAACTGCCCCTGCTGCGGGCGCGCCTGGGCGAGGCGGTGCGGCAGAAGAATGCGCTGACGCATTTTCTGCCTGCGCGGCTGGAGTGGAGCAGCGGAGAAGCGGTAGTGCGGGAGTTGCACTGGAAAGGGTCGGGGGATGTGGCGGCGCTGGGGCGCGCCAACTGCTTTCTGGTGGTGGATGGCGACCAAGGCGAGCTGGCGGCGGGGGAGTGGGGGGTGGTGTTGCCGCGGCGGGATGTGCTCTGATGGGGCGAGACGAAATTCGAAATACGAAATGCGAAACTCGAAATAGGAAATTCGAAATACGAAATTCGAAACGCGAAATACGAAACTCGAAATTCGAAATTCGGCCGGCAGTGGAACAGGTAGAAGAGAGGGGCGAAGAAGACAGGCAGGAATGCCGGTCCTGGTGAGATGAGCAAACTGACGCATTACGGGAAGAGCGGGGAAGTGCGCATGGTGGACGTGACGGGGAAAGCGGTGACGTCGCGGACGGCAGTGGCGCAGGGGTTTGTGAAGATGGCGCCGCGGGTGGTGCGGGAGGTACGGCGGTTGCGGAACCCCAAGGGCAATCCGCTGGAGATCGCGCGGATTGCGGGAATCGCGGCGGCCAAGCGCACAGCGGAGTGGATACCTCTTTGTCACCCTCTGCCCCTCACGCGGATTGATGTGACTGCGCGGCTATGCCAGAATGGCGTGGAACTTCGCTCCCGGGTGACAGCCACGGCCCAGACGGGCGTGGAGATGGAAGCGCTGGTCGCGGTCTCCGCCGCAGCCCTCACGGTCTACGACATGTGCAAAGCTCTCGATAAGAGCATGGAAATCCGGGAGATCTTTCTGGTCGAGAAGACGGGCGGGAAGAGCGGGCCGTATTTGCGGAAGAGGCCAGAGGCGAAGGGCGCGAGGAGCGGAAAGCGATGAGCGCGGCGGGGTCCACAACGGTACGGCTGCTGGTGGCGGAGGACAATCCGCTGGTGCTGGAGCTGATCGTCAAGGGCCTCGAGCCGCACTGCGAAGTGACCGCCGCGAAGGACGGGGGCGACGCGCTGCTGAAGATCGTGGATTCCCCGCCGGACGTGATTCTCTGCGATTACAAGATGCCGGGGCTGGACGGGCGGCAACTCTACGAGAAGCTGCGGGCGCGGGAGCAGACGCGGCAGATACCATTTCTGTTCATCGCCAGCCGCGCGGATATCGAAGAGAAGCTGCGGCCGCTGGTGGAGGGCGTCGAGGAGTTCATCCCCAAACCGTTTTTCGTGAAGGACCTGGTGCGCATCGCGAAGAAGGTGGTGGACCGGCTGCACCTGGAGAAATTGCAGAAACGGGCGTCACGGCCGGGTGTGATCCAAGGGCGGCTGGAAGAGATGAGCATCATCGACCTGATGCAGTCGCTGGAAATCGGCGCGAAGTCCTGCCGGCTGCTGGTGCGCCGCGGGAATGAGCAGGGGGAGATGTACTTCGCGAACGGGCAGTGCAACGACGCGAAGCTGGGGGCTCTGGAGGGCGACGAGGCGGCCTACAAGGTCATCCTGTGGACCGCCGGCGAATTCGAAATCGATTTCAACGCGGCGAATGCTTCGACGCGGACCACCACCACGAAAAACACCACGGGCCTCCTGATGGAAGCGATGCGGCTGATGGACGAAGCCAACCGCGACGCGGTCGAAACGCAGTAACCCCTCCCATGCGAGTAGCCGTCCTTACAGTGAGCGATTCGGTGAGCCGCGGCGAGTACGAAGACCGCTCCGGGCCGGCCGTGGGCGATTTCTGCCGCGCGCGGCTGTGGACCGTGGGGGTAAGCGCGGTGGTGCCGGACGAGCGGGAACAGATTGAAGGGCGGCTGCGCGAGTGGGCGGACTCCGGCGCGTATGACGTGCTCTTGACCACCGGGGGAACTGGCATTGGGCCGCGCGATCTGACGCCGGAAGCGACCACGGCGCTGTGCCAGCGGCTGATCCCGGGACTGGCGGAAGAGATGCGGCGCCGGGGCGTGCAGTCCACGCCGCGGGCGGTGCTGTCGCGCTCGGTGGCCGGGGTGCGCGGCACCACGCTGATCGTGAACCTGCCGGGAAGCCCGAAGGGAGCGGTGGAGTCGCTGGCCGCTATTGCCGATTTGCTGCCGCACTGCGCCAAGGTAGTGCGCGGCGCCCGCCACGAGTAGGACCCTTTCCCTCCAAAGCACAGATTGATTCTTGTTCCGAACAGAGTGGGTTCGTTTCATCGGCGAACGAAGAGAGATTCCCCGACTTCGCGAGCCGATACGGCCGGGGAATGACGAAGCCGCTCATTAGAAATTTGTGAGGCAGCAGGCAGGACGGCGCAGCCATTCTTATTGAAGATGTCAGCGGGGAACGATGGGGAAAACGATGCGGGAGGGGTGGCGGGGGTCGTGGAGGATGCGGATGTGGCCGAGTCGCGAACGGGCGGAGGTCATCTCCGATTCGCCGGTTTGCAGGTTGCGGGAGAAATGGGGGTGGAAGGCGGCGGAGATCTGCACGCGGATGCGGTGGCCGGCGCGGAAGAGGTTGCTGGTGAGCATGCGGTCGAGGACCAGGCGGTAAGGGCGGCCGGGAACGAGGAGTTGAGGCTGCCGGGTGTTGTTGCGGGAGCTGGCGCGGAGGACGTCGAGGCCGGGGCTCATGAGGTTCCAGGCGGAGCCGTCGGGGGCGACATCAAGAACGCGGACCCACAGGTCGAGGTCGGGAACGTCGGCGGAGAGGAACATTTCGGCGCGGATGGGGCCGGTGACTTCGGTGTCGGCGGGGAGCGGCGTGGAGTCGAAGACGAGGACGTCGTCGCGGCCGGCGAGCGAGCGGTAGTCGTGGGCGCCGAAGGAGTCGTAGGGGTCGGTGACGGGGTGCGCGGGGTCGGAGCGGAATTCGCTGTAGGCGGCGGAGGATTTCGGCGGAGCGGGACGCAATTGCCCGGCGCGTGCGGCGGTGGAATCCGCGGCGAGATAGAGGGGCCGGGAATGAGCGCGGGCGAGGGGCCAGGCGTCTTCGTCGCGCCAGGCATTTTCGCCCATGATGAAAAGACGCACGGGCTTTTCGGTATCCGTTCCGTTAGCGATGCCCCGGAGGTAGTGGTCCATCCAGCGGAGAATCAGTTCGTCGTAGTCGATGGCGGCGCCAGGGCCGAAGCCGACGTCGCCGGCTTTCGACTTTTCCTGGCCGCCATGCGTCCAGGCGCCGATGATGGTGCGGGTGCGGGGATTTTTCCCGGCGCGGCGGGCGGCGCGCAGGCCGTTGAAATTGGTGGTGGCGCCGTCGGGGCCGTAGGCCTCGTCGTACCAGCCGGAGAGGTTGAGCACGGCGGCTGTGACGCGGGAGTATTTGGTGCGCAACTCGGCCCAATCCCACCAGGGATCGGCGGGCGGGTGGGCGAGCCAGTCGTAATAGAAGGGCGCGGCGTCCTTGAAGTCGGGGAGGTCGCGCAGAGGCAGGAAACCCTGCAGGCGCGGGGCTTCACGCTTCCAGGAGGCGGCGGCCTCGTCGCGAGTGCGATCGCCGGGGAGATTTTTGCGGCGGCGGGCGTCGGGAGCGATGTTCAGCCAGATCCAGTCGAGCCAGGAGCAGTCGAAGACGCCGCCGGAATAGAAGAAATTGCGCGGGGTGGAGAAGGTCATGGCGGGAACCATGGCTTTGAGGTGTGGAGGGTTCTCGACGGCGGCGAGCCACTGCACGGCGCCGGGATAGGAGAGACCGAAGGTGCCGATGTTGCCGTCGGACCAGGGCTGGCGTGCGGCCCACTCGATGGTGTCGTAGCCGTCGCGCCCTTCGTTCTGGTAGGCGCGGAATTCGCCGCCGGAGGCGTAGCGCCCGCGGACGTCCTGGACGACGACAGCGTAGCCGCGGGCGACGGCTTTGGAAAAGGTGGAGTATTCGGCGAGCGCGGCTTCTTTGCCGTAAGGGGTGCGATAAACGAGGACGGGGAATTTCCCGGCGGCCTGGGGGAGGAGGAGGTCGGCCCGGAGGATGACGGCGTCGCGCATGGGGACGGGGACGTCTCTGGTGACGACGGCGGCGCCTGGCAGCGCGGAAGGCTGCTGGGCGCGCGGGGTGAGAGGGAGGATGGCGGCGAAGAGGAGTACGCCGGTGAGATAGAGAAGTCTGCGCATGGCGGGGAAAGTCCTCCGGAAATGCATCGTGGGGCAGCCGGCCACGCGGCAGATTGTACTAGAAGAGGAGGAGAAATGCCCGCGGGAGAAAGGATCGGAGCCAAAAAGGTTGATTGACGTTCGTGCCGCCGTCGTCAAGAATAGTTGTATCATGGCCAAAAAACTTTCGGAACGGAAACTGGCGGTGCTGGGCGCAGGCAAGCTGGGCGGAATCCTGTTGCGCGCGTATCTGAAGCAAGGGCTGTTTGCGCCCAGGCACGTGACCGCGACGGTGCACCACGGGGAGAAGGCGGCGGCGCTCGGCAAAGAACTGGGCGTGGCGGTGAGCACGGACAACCGCAAAGCGGTGCAGGGCGCGGAGATCGTGTTGCTGTGCGTGAAGCCGCAGGTGGTGGGCGAAGTGCTCAAGGAGATCCGGCCGAAGCTGGGGCCGAAGACGCTGGTGATCTCGGTGGCCGCATCGGTGCCAACGAGCTACATGGAAAGGCACCTGGGCGGGAAAATTCCCGTGGTGCGGGCGATGCCCAATACCTGCTCGACCGTGGGTTGCGGGATGACCGGCATCTGCCGCGGGTCGCACGCGACGGCGGAGGACCTGGAGACGGCGCGGGCGATGTTCGAAGCGGTGGGGCGCACCGTGGTGGTGGACGAGAAGCACATGGATGCGGTGACCGGGCTGTCGGCCAGCGGGCCGGCGTTTGCCTACATCATTCTGGAGTCGCTGGCGGAGGCGGGGGTGAAGGTGGGCCTGCCGCGAGACGTGGCCACGCTGCTGGCGGCCCAGACCATGAAGGGTGCGGCCAGCGTGGTGCTGGAGACGGGCGAGCACCCGGCGCAACTGAAGGACGCGGTGACGACGCCGGCGGGCTGCACCATCGACGGAATCCTGGAGCTGGAAGAAGGCAAGCTGCGGGTGACGCTGATCAAGGCGGTGGTGAAGGCCACGCACCGCGCGGGAGAGCTGCTGTTCGAAAAGTAGAGCCAACCGGGTTGTGGCCGTGCCCGCGTAAATGCCCCGGGCACGGGCGGGTGTGGTAGGATGCGGCGCAGGCAGGAAGCAGAGAGAGACTTATGCCCAGTGCATACATTCCGGTGCTGATCTTCGCGGTGCTGGTGGCGGCCTTTCCGGCGGTGACGCTGCTGCTGTTCAAGTTCATCCGGCCCGAGGCGCGAGCGGTGGGGGACAAGCTGAAGCCGTATGAGTGCGGCGTGCTGCCCGAGGGCGGATCGCGCGGGCGCTATTCGGTGCGCTTTTACATTATCGCGATGCTCTTCGTGATTTTTGACGTGGAGACGATGTTCCTGTTTCCGTGGGCCATCCAGTTCAAGGCCCTTGGAATGCTGGGGCTGGTTTCCATGTTTGTGTTCCTGGGGATCCTCCTCGTTGGTTACGTGTGGTTGTACAAGAAGGGCGCGCTGGAGTGGGTGTAGGGTGCGTTCCCGGCGGCTGGTGCGGCTTCTTCTTCCTTCCTAAGCGGACACGGTGACGTGCCGTCCTACTTCTAGAAGCGAAATTCGAAGAGCGGAAAAGGCCGCAGGGCTGCGCCCTGCGCTACAGGGTCCGTTACAAGTTGTGGGTCAGGGCTGAAGGGCGGTTCTGACGGCGGGCTTGATCTGCGCGGAGGCGAGGCTCCCGGCGTCCCAGCCGCCGCCGAGGGCTTTCACCAGCAGGACGGAGGTGACCAGGCGCTCGCCCTGCAGCTGGGCGGCCTGGCGCTCGCTGTTCAGCAGGGTCTGCTGCGCGGAGACGACGTCGAGGTAGCTGACCAGGCCGCCGGTGTAGCGGCTGGTGGCGATGTCCAAGGCACGGCGCGCGGCGGCCACGGCGCGCGCCTGGGTTTCCGTGGCGTCGTTGAGGACGCGCAGGCCGGAGAGATCGTCTTCGACTTCGCGGAAAGAGTTGAGGACGGTCTCGCGGTAGTCGGCGACGGCCGCATCGTAGCCGGATTTGGCGTATTGCACCTGGGCGCGGCGGGCGCCGCCGGTGAAAATGGCCTCGGCGGCGGTGGCGCCGAGAGCCCAGAACGTGCTGGAGACATTGAGGAGCTTGGCGACGTCGGCGGTCTGCCAGCCGCCGTTGGCGAAGAGATTGAGCGAGGGGAAGTAGGCGCTGCGGGCCACGCCGATCTGGGCGTTGGCGCGGGCCATGCGGCGCTCGGCGGAGGCCACGTCGGTGCGGCGCTCCAGCAGGTCGGAGGGGAGGCCGGTGTCGAGGGATGGCGGGGCGATAGCCAGTTCTTGCGCGGGCAGATGAAATTCCGGGGCGGGGGCGCCGGTAAGGACGGCCAGGGCGTTTTCGAATTCGTCGCGGTTCTGCACGAGAAGGGTAGCCTGGGTGCGGGTGGATTCGAGGAGGGTTTCTTCCTGGGCCACGTCGAGGCCGGAGGCGATGCCGCCGTCGTGGCGGGCGCGAACGAGTTGCAGGCCCTTTTCCAGCGATGCGATGGTGCGCTGGAGAATGGTCAGCTCGGAATCGAGGCGGCGGAGCGAGTAGTAATCGGCGGCCAGCTCGGCGGTGATGACCAGGCGGACGTTTTCGAGATCCGCGGCGGATTCCTGCAGGGCGGCCTGCGAGGCTTCGATGCTGCGGCGTCGGTGGCCGAAGAGGTCGGCTTCGTAGCTGACGGTAAAGGGCAGCAGGACGTTGTTCTGCGAGATGGGGATGAGGTTTTGCTGGCTGGTGTTGCGCGGGCGGTTGCCGGAGAGGCGCTGGCGCTCGGCGAGGGGCGCGACGCCCATCTGGGGGTAGAGCGAGGAAAGGGCGAGGGTGGTGAGCGCGCGGGCCTGTTCGTAGCGCGCGGCAGCGGAGTGCAAAGTTTCGTTGGCGGCGAGCGCTTTGGTTTCCAGGGCGTTGAGCTCCGCATCCTGAAACACTTTCCACCACTCCCCTTTGGGAATGGCGTCCTTGGGAGCGCCCGGGCGCCAGGGTTGCGGCGCTTGCCACTGCGGGGGAACGGGCACGGCGGCGCGCTGGTATTTCGGTCCCGTCGTGCAGCCGGAGAGTGCGAGAGCGAGAAGGCCAGGGAGGAGAGCGAGGCGAGCGCTCACCGGCGCGCTCCGGCGGGTGCGGGCTGTTGTGGGAGTTCCCTGGTGCGCACTTCCTGGCCGTCTTCGAGCGAGTCCGGAGGATTGAGGACGATCCAGTCGTCCTTGGAAAGGCCCTGCAGGATTTCGAGGGAGGTGCCGTAGTCGCGGCCGATGACGAGCGGGCGGAGATGGACGCGATGCTGGGCGTCGACGGTGACGGCGCGGAGGCCCTCGGAGCGGAAGAGCAGGGCGTTAACGGGAACTTGCAGGCGGGTGCTGGCGGCGCGCACCTGCAGGTGGACCTGAGCGTAGCCGCCGGGGAGCAGCTGGCCCTGGTGGTTGGGAACGTCCACTTCGGTGAGCAGGGTGCGGGATGCCTGGTCGATGGCGTTGGCGGTGCGCACGACGCGGCCTTCGAAGCGCTGCCCGGGAAACTGCGCGAGCTCCAGCCAGGCGGCGAGCCCGGTGCGAATGGAGGCGGCTTCCACCTCCGGAACGGAAAGGTAGACGCGGATGGGATCGATCTGCGCGAGGTAGAAGAGCTCCTGGCGCGTGCCGGTGTTGCCGGCGTTGATCAGCGTGCCCACGTCGACGTTGCGGCGGGTGATCACCCCGCTGAAAGGAGCGTCGATGTGCCCGAAGGACTCCATATCCTGTAGGCGGCGGACGTTGGCGTCTGCGGCGGCGAGGCTGGCCTGTATCTGGGTGTAGTGGCTGGCGCGCTCGTCAGCTTCCTGCTGGGAGACGGAGTCGGATTTGCGCAAGCCGGCCCAGCGCTCGGCGGAGGACTTGGCGAGCTCGAGGTTGGCGGCGATCTCCTGGCGCGCGGCGCGGGCCTGCGAGAGCTCCTGATCGATTTCCGGGGTTTCGATATCGGCGAGGCGCGCGCCCTGCTTCACCCGGCTGCCGATGTCGTGGTACCAGCGCTGGAGGTAGCCGTTGGTGCGGGCATAGATGGGCGACTCGACGTAAGCCTGCAGGTTGCCGGGAAGAACGAGGTCTTCCTGTCCGGCTTGCGCCGTGGCGTGGGTGACGGCGACGGTGGGGATGGCCAGGGTTTCCGTTTCTTTGGCCAGGGCCCGGAATTCCGAGCGGCGCTGCAACAGGCGGAAGGCGCCGGCAACGGCGAGCAGGAGCAGCGCGGCGATAGCCACGGTGAGCAGGCGTCCGGCGCCGGCCTGACTCCCGGAAGAAGCATGTCTGCGAAAACCCTGATTCATTTCCTGTGTCCCCAAACCTCGCGAAAGTGTGTGCATCTGCGCCATGGGCTCAGACCCCCGCCGGTGCCGCAGATGGCGCGCCGGGCCGGTTTCTCTTTTCGCGCCGCCCATGAATGATACTGAAGACGCAAGGCACGAAGAAGAGCGTGGCGACGGTGGCAAAGATCAGGCCGCCGATAACCGCGCGGCCCAGCGGCGCGTTCTGTTCGCCGCCTTCGCCGAGGCCTACGGCCATGGGTACCATGCCGATGATCATGGCCAGAGCGGTCATGAGCACGGGGCGGATGCGGACGAAACCCGCTTCCAGGGCGGCGTCGAAGGCGCTGCGCCCGAGGCGCATCTGCTCGCGCGCGAAGGAGACGAGGAGGATGCTATTGGCGGTGGCCACGCCCATGCACATGATGGCCCCGGTGAGCGAGGGCACATTGAGCGTGGTCTGGGTGAGAAGGAGCATCCACAGGATGCCGGCGAGCGCGCCGGGCAGCGCGGTGATGATGATGAAGGGATCGAGCCAGGACTGGAAATTCACGACGATGAGCAGGTAGATGAGGATGATGGCGCCGAGCAGGCCGAGGCCGAGGCCGGCGAAAGAGGTCTGCATGGTCTGCACCTGGCCGCGGATGGCGATGCCGCTGCCCCGCGGGAGATCCTTTTCCGCGCCCTGCACCAGGCGGGTGACTTCGCCGGAGACGCCGCCGAGGTCGCGGCCGTCCACCGCGGCGTACACGTTGATCATGGGCTGCACGTTGTAGTGAGAGATGGCCGCGGGGCGGGCCACAGCGCTGGTGCGGACGAGATTGCCGAGAATCTGGCTGGGCGCGCTGGCGGCGCGGACGGGAGTGTTCTGCAGGGCCTGGAAGGAGTCCATGCGGTACTGCGGAGTCTGCACGGCGACGTTGTAGCTGACGCCGTTCTTGGGGTCCACCCAGAAGGTCGGGGCGGTCTGAAAACTGGAGCTGAGGGAGACCAGGACGTTCTGGGCGACATCGCGGGCGTTGAGGCCCACGGACTGCAGGCGCGAGCGGTCGAACTCCATGCGCAGGGCGGGCTCATCGAAGGCCTGCTGGACGTGGATATCCACGGCGCCGGGGATGTGGCGCATCTGGTTGGCAAGTTTCTGGGCGGCGGCATAATTGCCGGCCTCGTCCATGCCCACGATCTCCACGTCGATGGGAGCAGGGGTGCCGAAATTGAGGATCTGCGCGACGATATCCGCGGGCTGAAAGAAAAATTGAACCCCGGGAAATTTCCGGGGCAGGATCTGGCGCAACTGCTGGACGTATTCGCGGGTGGGGCGGCCGTGTTCCTTTTGGAGCTGCAGGAGGATTTCGGCGTCTTCGGTGCCGATGGTGCCGCTGCTGCTGTAGACCAGATTGATGCCGCTATAGGGGAGGCCGATGTTGTCGAGGACGGTAACCAGATCGCGCCTGGGGATGTTCTCGCGGATGACGGATTCGACTTCATCGCAGAGACGCGCGGTTTCCTCGATGCGCAGGCCGGTGCGGGTGCGGACGTGCAGGCGAATCAGGCCGGCGTCCACGCCGGGAAAGAAGTCGCGGCCGAGGCCCAGGCCGATGCCCGCGGAGGCGCCGCAAAAAAGGATAAAAATGAGGGCGACAAGAGGCGCGTGATGCAGCGCGGACTCCAGGGAGCGGCGGTAACCCTCGCGGAAGGAGTGGAAGCGGCGCTCGAAGCCCTGCTGGTAGCGGCGAAAGAGGCCGGGGCGGCGGCCGGGTTCGTCGTGCCCCTCGTGGCGGAGCAGGTACATGACCAGAGTGGGCACGAGGGTGCGGGAGAGGATATACGAAGCCAGCATGGCGAAGATGACGGCTTCGGCCAGGGGCACGAAGAGAAATTTGGCCACTCCGGTGAGAAGAAACATGGGCACGAAGACGATGCAGATGCACAGGGTGGAGACGAAAGCGGGAGTGGCGATCTCTTCGGCCCCGGCGAGAATGGACTCGATCAGTTCCTTGCCCATGGCGCTGTGGCGCTCAATGCTTTCGATGGTGACGGTGGCGTCGTCGACGAGAATGCCGACGGCGAGGGCCAGGCCGCCGAGGGTCATGATGTTGATGGTCTGGCCGAGGGCGCTGAGGGCCAGGACGGAGCTGAGGATGGACAGGGGAATGGAGATGGCGATGATGAGCGTACTGCGCCAGCTGCCGAGAAAGAGCAGGATCATGATCGCGGTGAGGCAGGCGGCGATGATGGCTTCGTTGAGCACGCCCTGAACGGCGGCGCGCACGAAAAGGGACTGGTCGAAAAGCTGGGCGATGTGCAGGCCCTCGGGGAAGGATTTGGAGGTCTGCCGCAGGAGGGCGTTGACGCGGGCGACGATGTCCAGAGTGGAGGCGCTGCCCGTCTTGTAGATGCTCATGAGCACGCCGCGCTGCCCGTTAACGCGGACGATGTTGGTTTGCGGGGAAAAACCATCGCGGATGTGCGCGACGTCGCGCATGTAGATGGTGGCGCCGTTCACGGTGCGGATCGGCAGGTCGTTCATTTCGGCGATGGTTTGCGGGCTGCCGTTCATCTCCACGGAGTATTCGAGAGGGCCGATCTTGGCGGTGCCGGAGGGCAGGATAAGGTTCTGTGCGCTGACGGCGTTGACGACGTCCACAGGGGAGAGGCCCTTGGCCTGGAGGGCGGCGGGATCGATGTCCACGGAGATGAGGCGCTGCTTGCCTCCGTAAGGAAAGGGCATGGCGGCGCCCTGGACGGTGGCGAGCTGGGTGCGGATAAAGTTGTTGCCGTAATCAAAGAGCTGCTGCTCGCTCATGGTGTCGCTGGTCATGCCGATCTGCAGGACCGGGACGGTGGAAGCGGAATAAATGATGACCAACGGGGGGGTCGCGCCCGGGGGCAGAAACTTCAGGATGGATTGGGAGATGGCCGTCGTCTGGGCCATGGCGGTCGAAATGTTGGCGCCGGGCTGAAAAAAGATCTTGATGACGGAGGTTCCTGGCAAGGATTGCGATTCGATGTGCTCGACATCGCTGACCAGAACGGTGGTGGCGCGCTCCGACATGTTGGTGATGCGCTGCTCCATCTCCTGAGGAGCGAGGCCGGTGTAGGTCCAGACGACGCTGATGACGGGGATGTTGATGTCGGGGAAAATGTCGGTGGGGGTGCGCTGGAGGGCCACCGGCGCGAGCAGCAGGATGACCAGCGCCAGCACGAGGAACGTGTAGGGGCGGGATAGAGCGATGCGAACGATCCACATAAAGCTTCGAGTCCACCTGTCAGGGGGGCACCGTCCAGCGGCCCACGGCCCGGTATTTCGTTAGATTCGCGGCGCGGCCTCGCGGGTACGGAGTACTTCTGCCATGCGCACCGCTCCCGGCGGCGGCCCAGGCGAATTTTCCGGCGCGTTGCGGCAAGCCGGAGCGAACTGCGCGCGACTATTGTATGCGTGACCGCGAAGCGGTCAACATACGATACCGCGTTTTCGGCTGGAAATTCGACAGGCAGCGTGTGACCCCGCGCCGCGGAAGGGCCGTCCGGGGAAACCCCTGCGAAGATGCGCGGGGAAAAAACCGCGCCCGCGCGGCTGTGCTATGATGTCTCCGGCGTGACCGCACCGCGGTCAGCGCTGTTGTTCTTGCCTCGAGAAGCACGTTCCGGCCTCGCGCTGGAGGTTCCCATGAGCACCAATCGCATTCGTACCCTCGCCATCGTTCTGGGTGTCTTGGTTGTACTACTGCTGCTGCTGCCTTCCCTCATCCCCGTGAATCAATTTCGTTCCACCGTCGAGGAGAAACTTTCCGCCGCGCTGGACCGCAAGGTGCATGTCGGGAATCTAAGTCTTTCGCTCTGGTCCGGCGCCCTGGCGGCCGAGGAGCTGTCTATCGCGGACGATGCGAAGTTCAGCGCCGCGCCGTTTTTGACGGCCAAGGCCCTCAAGGTCAAGGTCGAGGTCATGGCGCTGATTTTCTCGCGTGCGCTGCACATCACCGGTCTGACGATCGAGAAGCCCGAAGTGACGCTGCTGCGCGACGCGGCCGGGCGCTGGAATTTCTCGTCGCTGGGCGGGGCGCCGGCAAAGTCCGAGCCGCGGCGGGCGGCGCAAGCGCCGGCGCAGTCGTCGGATGCCGCCGCGGAACTTCTGGTGCAGAAAATGGAGTTGAAGGACGGGCGGCTGCTGATCGGGACCATGGGGTCGGCGAAGCGCGCCAGCTATGACAATGTGAACGCGGAAGCCTCGGATGTGTCCATGAGCGCGGCGTTTCCGGCGAAGGTGACGGCGAGCCTGCCGGGCGGGGGGAGCTTCAAGCTGGAGGGGCGTGTGGGCCCGCTGAACCCGAACGACGCCTCGCTTTCCCCGGTGGACGCGAAGATTTCCATCGACGGGCTGGACCTGGCTTCGACCGGGGTGATTGATGCCGCGGCGGGGCTTGGCGGAATCCTGGACCTGGATGCCACGCTCACCTCGCAGAAAGGCGAAGTGCAGACCAAAGGCACGATGAAGCTGAAGAAGCTGCTGCTAGTGGCGGGCGGGTCTCCGTCCACGGTTCCCGTTACGCTGGATTTTTCCACGAAATCGGATATGCAGAGAAATACGGGGGTGCTGAACCCCTCGGCGATCAAGGTGGGCAACGCGGCCGCGCGCATCGCAGGAACCTACGAGACGCGCGGAGAAGCCACGGTCGTGAATCTCAAGTTCGCCGGCCAGGACATGCCGGCGCGCGACCTGCAGGGCTTTCTCCCGGCGCTGGGCATCAACCTGCCCAAGGGGGCGTCGCTCTCATCGGGCATGCTCAGCGGGGATCTGAACATTCAGGGGCCGACGAACCGCCTGATCACCTCGGGGACCCTGGGGCTGGCGAATGCCCGGGTGAGCGGGTTCGATCTGGGTTCGAAGCTCGCCGTGATTTCCGCGCTGGCCGGCGTGAAGACGGGATCGGACCTGGACATCGAGAAGCTGACCACGAAAATCCGCATGGCCCCGGACGGGCTGCGCGCCGAGAATTTCAATGCGGTCATCCCCGCGCTGGGCACGCTGGTGGGCGCGGGGACGGTAGACGCGAAGAACAACCTGGACTTCAAAATGCTGGCGACGCTGACGGGCGGGCCGGCAGCCGCTGGTACAACGGGAGGTGCGGGCGCGGCGCCCGCGGGAGGAGCAGCTACGACTGGCGGGGGAGGAGTGGCCGGGATGCTCGGCGCGCTGCTCGGCCCGGCCAAGGGCGGACAGGCGCGGCGCATTCCGTTCCTGATTCAGGGCACGGCCTCCGATCCCAAATTTGTTCCCGATGTGCAGGGGCTGGCCACGGAAATGCTGAAGTCGCAGTTCAGCGGAAGCGGGGCGCAGAAGGACACCCAGCAGCCGGACAGCGGTCCCCTGGGCGGGCTGGGGGAACTGTTTAAGAAGAAAAAGCCGTGAAGAGCGTGAGCCGTGACCCTGGTTGGTGACTTGTAGGCAGGGAGTGCTCGCTGTGCGGGGGCGCGGGTAATCGTTTGCGCGCTTTTTCCTTTGCCGTCTATTCCGGTCCCTTTTTTTCTCCGTGACCTCTGTGACTCGGTGGCTATCCCATCTTGCTTTTTCTGGCGCTGGGGCATCCAATATGAGGCAGAGTTTATGGAGCGAGGTGGGGCATGGCTGAAGCCGTGATTGTTTCCTCGATACGCACGCCGGTGGGCAGGGCGTTCAAGGGCGCGCTGCGCGCGACGCGCCCGGACGATCTTGCCGCGGAAGCCATCAAGGCGGCCCTGGCGCGGGTGCCGGGGCTGGATGCCAAGGAGATCGAGGACGTCATCCTGGGCTGCGCCATGCCCGAGGCCGAGCAGGGGATGAACGTGGCGCGCATCGCTTCGCTGCGCGCGGGCTTGCCTGTCGAGTGTTCGGCGATGACCATCAACCGCTTCTGCTCGTCGGGGCTGCAGGCCATCGCCATCGCGGCGGAACGCATCCGCTGCGGCGCGGCGGAGGTGATCCTCGCGGGCGGCACGGAGTCCATGAGCCTGGTGCCCATGGGCGGGAACAAGATTTCCCCGAATCCCTGGCTGGTGGACAATAATCCGGATTCTTACATCAGCATGGGCCTGGGCACGGAGCATGTCGCCCGGAAGTACGGGATTACGCGCGAGGCGGCGGACAAGTTTTCCTACGCGAGCCACCAGAAGGCCCTGGCCGCGATTGCCGCCGGGAAGTTCAAGGACGAGACCGTGCCCGTGGAAGTGAGGATCACGGCGTGGCCCAGCGGCAACGGCGCCGGAAAAGGGAAGGGCGCGGCCAAGGCGGCGACGCAGACCTTTGTGTTTGACACCGACGACGGCCCGCGCGCGGATACTTCCATGGAAGCGCTGGCCAAGCTGAAGGCCGCGTTTCACGTGCAGGGCACGGTGACAGCAGGGAACAGCTCGCAGATGAGCGACGGTGCGGCGGCGGCGGTGGTGATGAGCGAGGCGCGCGCCAAGGCGCTGGGGCTGAAGCCGCTGGCGCGCTTTGTGTCGTTCGCCACGGCAGGGTGCCCGCCGGAGGAGTTCGGCGTCGGGCCGGTCTATGCGATCCCCAAGGCGCTGAAGCTGGCGGGGCTGAAGCTGGACGACATCGCGGTGATCGAGCTGAACGAAGCCTTCGCGGCGCAGTCGCTGGCGGTGATCCAACAGGCGGGGCTCGATCCGGCGCGGGTCAATCCCAACGGCGGCGCGATCGCTTTGGGCCATCCGCTCGGCTGCACCGGAGCGAAGCTGACGGCTTCGATCATCCGCGAGTTGCAGAGGCGCAATGCGCGCTACGGTCTGGTGACCATGTGCATCGGCGGCGGCATGGGCGCCGCGGGCATCCTCGAGCGGGTGTCGTAGGATGCGCTCCACGAAATCAGCCTGGTTCCTTGCAACGATTCTGTTGCTTTGCGGCGGGATGCTGCGCGGGCAGGCGCCGGCCGCGCCACCTGCTGCGGCGCCGCAGGCGGTTCCAGTGCGGGGCGAGCCGCGGCATCACCTGGCGTTTGAAAACGGCTACGTGCGGGTGTTCGCGGTGGAGGTGGCGCCGCACGACGCCACGCTGCTGCACGAGCACGCTCTCGACTATGTCTACGTCACGCTGGGCACGGCGGACATCGTCAACGCAGTTTTCGGCAAGCCGGAGGTCCATGCGCAGTTGAAGGACGGGGAGGTGCACTTCGCGCGCGGGGGATTCGCGCATGTGGCGCGCAACCTGAGCGACCTGCCCTTCCGCAATCTCACCATTGAGTTCTTGAAGCCCCAGGGCGAGGTGCACAACCTCTGCGAGAAAATCGTGCCCGGCGACGCGGGGCCGTGCGAGAAAGTCCAGGGGAAAGGCCATGTGACCACGCCGCTGATGGAGACGGCGGAAATGCGCATCGAGTTGGTTCGGCTGGACCCGCAAGCGCAGAAGATCGAAATGGCGCCCGGCACAGGAACCCTGGTGGCCGCGCTGGAACAGGCCGGTATCGAAGTGGAATCCGAGGGGCAGCCGCCGGCGAGCATCGCCACCGGGGGACTCTTGTGGCTTCCGGCCGGGTCGCGGCAAGTTTTCTCCAATCTTCGCAACACGCCTGCAAATTTTCTGCGGATCGCTTTCAAGGACAGCGGGGCGCAGGAAACAACCGTGCACTGAGGATTTCCCCCGGCCTTCCGGAGTTTTTCCCGGTGATATACCGTGTGGCAAACCTGTACTGCACGGCGTTTGCCGGGCGGGCAGACCCGGGAGTAAGATACCTTCCCAGCGGGCTCCTCGCACCCGCTTGGCACGCACGCGGCCTGGCCGCGTACCAGTTCACCACGCGCACCCGGAGGCAATCATGGCCACACCTACTCTGACGAAACCCGCAGCCAAAGGGGGGAGTTTCCTGCTGGAGGCGGCGCGGCCCGAAGACGTATTCACGCCGGCGGATTTCACGGACGATCAGAAGCTGATCGGGCAGACGGCTGAGGAGTTTGTGACCAAGGAAGTGCTGCCGCGGGCGAAGGAGCTGGAAGAGAAGAAGCCCGGCCTGATGGTCGAGATGATGAAGAAGGCGGGCGAACTGGGCCTGCTGGGCGGGGGCGTGCCGGAGGCTTACGGCGGCGGAGGGCTGGACAAGGTGGCCACGACGCTGCTGACGGAAAAGATTTCGGTGTATGGCGGATTTGCGACCACGTTTGGCGCGCAGACCGGCATCGGCACGCTGCCCATCGTCTATTTCGGAACGGAAGAGCAGAAGAAAAAGTACTTGCCGAAGATCGCCAGCGGGGAATGGATTTCGGCCTATTGCCTGTCCGAGCCGCAGGCCGGCTCCGACGCGCAGAACCTGCTGACGCGCGCGGAGCTTTCCCCGGACGGGAAGAACTGGATCCTGAACGGGCAGAAGATGTGGATCACCAACGGCGGCTTCGCCGATGTGTACATCATTTTTGCCAAGGTAAACGGCGAGAAGCTTTCGGCGTTCATCGTCGAGCGCACTTTCCCCGGCTGCAAGCCCGGCAACGAAGAGCACAAGATGGGCATTCACGGCAGCTCGACGACGCCGGTGTTCCTGGAAAACTGCCAGGTGCCCAAGGAAAACCTGCTCTATGAGATCGGGCGCGGGCACATCGTGGCCTTCAATATTCTGAATTCGGGGCGCTTCACGCTGGGCGTGTCCTGCGTGGGCGGGGCCAAGCTGGTCATTGCGAACGCATCGAAGTACACCAAGGAGCGCAAGGCCTTCGGCAAATCCATCGGCGAATTCGGGCTGATGAAGGAGAAACTGGCGGAGATGGCTATCCGCATCTACGCGATGGATTCCGTGGTTTACCGCATCGCGGGGATCATCGAAGCGGCCATGGCGGCGGCCGAGGGCAGCGGCGACAAGACCCAGCAGATGATGAAGGTGCTGGAGGAGTACGCGCTGGAATGCTCGATCGCCAAGATCGCCGGCAGCGAGATGCTGGATTACGTGGTGGACGAGGGCGTGCAGATTTTCGGCGGCTACGGCTTTCATGAAGATTATTCCGTGTGCCGGGCCTATCGCGACAGCCGCGTCAACCGTATTTTCGAGGGCACCAACGAGATCAACCGCATGCTCATCATCCAGATGCTGATGAAGCGCGCCATGGGCGGGCAACTGCCGCTGATCCCCGCGGCCATGAAGCTGGCGGACGAGATTCTGGCCGGACCGTCGATGGAAGAGGCGCCGGAGGGCGTACTGGCCGAGGAGGCGCGCGTCGTCGCCAATGCCAAGAAGATGTTCCTACAGGGGGCGGGCGGGGCAGTGCAGAAGTACCGGGAGAAGCTGGCCGACGAGCAGGAGCTGATTGCGGCGCTGGCCAATATCGTGATGGAGATTTACGCCATGGAGTCCTCGCTGCTGCGCGCACAGAAAGCCGCCGCGGCCAGGGGCGAATCCGCCGCGCAAGCGATGATCGCGGCGGCGCGGGTGTTCATCGCCGACGCCGCGGAACGCGTGGAGCACGAAGCGCGCCGCGCGCTGGCCGCGGTGCACGAAGGCGACATGCTCACCACGCAGATGGCCGTCCTCAAGCGCTTCGCCAAGCGCCCCGCCGTGGATACCATCGCGCTGCGCCGCGTGGTGGCCGCCGCCGTGCAGGCCCAGGACCGCTATCCGTTCGAGGGCAAGTAAGAAAGTTGACCGCTTCGGGGTCACGCCTACGGAAGATTAGCCACAGAGACGCAGAGCCACGGAGTTCAAAGAGGAAGCCCAGGAAACAACGGGCTTCCTCTTTTTGTTTGTGCCGGTACCGTAGCCAGCGGCTGGCAGCGCCGCAAATTCGTCAGCGTCAGGCGGAAGCGCTGGCCAGGGCTTCGAGTTTCTTGATTTGGGTGTCGCCGCCGATGACGATGAGGTTGTCGTTGGGGCGGATGGGGGTATCGGGGGCGGGGTTGAAGAGCATGGCGCCGTCGGCGGGCTTCAAGCCGAGGATGATGACGCCGGCCTGCTCGCGGATCCGGGCATCGGCGAGGGTTTTGCCGACCAGCGCGGACTTGGGGCGAATCTCGACCTCGCTGATTTCCACGTCCAGGCGCTCGGTGCCGAAAGCGGCGTCTATGAAATCGAGGACGTTGGGGCGCAGCAGAAGCTGGGCGATGCGGTGGCCGACGAAGTAGTAGGGAGAAATGACCTGGGAGGCGCCGGCGCGCAGCAGCTTGGAGGTGGCTTCTTCTTCGCTGGCCCGGGCGATGATCTTGAGGTCGGAGCGGAAGCCGCGCGCGGTCAGGACGATATAGAGATTTTCGGCGTCGGAGCTGACGGCGGCGACAAAGCCCTGCGCGCGGTCGATATGCGCCTGCTTGAGGTTTTCTTCCGAGGAAGCGTTTCCGACGATCACGGGGATCTTTTCGTTGATGGCCCACTGCGCGCGGTTGGCATCGCGCTCGATGAAGATGCAGCTCTGCCCGCGGGTGAGCAGTTCCCGCGCCACGGTGCGCCCCACGCGCCCGGCGCCGCAGATGATGTAGTGGCCCTTGAGCTTGGCGATTTCCCGTTCCATGCGGCGGCGCCCGAAAACCTTTCCGAACTCGAATTCTAGCAACGCCTGGGTGAAGGTGGCAATCGTGAAGCCGCCGGCAATCACGGAGGCCACGATGAGGAAGCTGTTGAAGACCCGGCCGGCATGGGAGAGCGGGTGGATCTCACCGTAGCCGACGGTGGTCATGGTGGTCAGGGTCATGTAGAAGGCGTCGAACCAGGGCCAGCCTTCGAGGTAGTGGAAGCCGGCGCAGCCGCTGAAGACCACCAAAGCGAGGAGAATCAAGACCAGGCTGATGCGGTTGCGGAGGCTCATCGGGTCACCGGAGATGGCCAGGCATGGTGTTCCGCGGAGAAGGGAAAGTCAAGATGAGGGAAAGAAAGTGCCGGGAGGCGGGCGAAGGATTTGCGCCAAGAGAATAGGCCGGAGTGCGCAACAAAGCGGGAGACTCGGCGAACTTTCGCGCGTCCTTCCCGGGTCATTCCTTCGGCGATCTTCAGGCTGCGGTGCGTTCTTGATTGACGCGGTTTGTGCGCCTGTGTTAGAAACGGCACGATGGTTCTCCGCGCTGCTCGTGTGTAAGCAGCTCATTCCGCTGGGGCTATGGCCGACGATCCAAAGGAACAAAAACCACCTGTAAGTTCTGCGGGCGAACAACCCGTGGCGCCGAGTGCTGCCCCGGCACCACCCAAATCGGCCGCACCGCCCGCGCCCAAAGCCCCGCCCGTGGGCCCCGCCCCGCTCGAAAATGACCTGGTGCAGCGCTACCGCGCGCGGTTTGGCGATGCCCTTCGCGAAGCCGTGGAAGACCGCAAGCAGGCCATCCTGGTGGTGGAGCGTGAGCGCCTGGCGGAGATCGCCCGCTATACCCGCGACGAAGAAAAATTCGATCTGCTCAGCGACCTGACGGCGGTGGACTGGCCGAAGCGCGAGAAGCGCTTCGACGTGGTGCTGAACCTCTATTCGTTCGCGCACAACACGCGGCTGCGCCTCAAGGTGCAGGCGGGCGCGGATGAAAGCGTGGCCAGCGTGAGCGGGGTGTGGGCCACGGCGAACTGGCTGGAGCGCGAAGTCTATGACATGTTCGGGATCGACTTTGCCGGGCACCCGAACCTCAAGCGTATCCTGCTGCCGGAGGAGTGGCAGGGCTTTCCGCTGCGCAAGGATTACGACATTTTGACGCAGGATCAGGCGTGGGTGCGGGAGAATTTGGGGATTGAGAGCGGGCAGTAGCGGAAGAAGGGTCGAAGAGCCAGAGAGTGGAGAACACGCTAAAAGCCGGACCGGGGACGCTGCTGGGGGCGGACGAGCTCATTCTGAACATGGGGCCGCAGCATCCCTCGACGCACGGCGTGCTGCGGGTGAAGCTCAAGCTCGACGGGGAGCGGGTGGTCGGGTCGGAGTGCGTGATCGGGTACCTGCACCGCGGCGTGGAGAAGATCGCGGAGCACCGCACCTACCAGCAGTTCGCCCCCTACGTGGACCGCATGGACTACGTCGCGGCGGTGAGCAACGGGCTGGGCTACTGCGAAGCCGTGGAGAAGCTGCTGGGAGTGGAAGCGCCGCCGCGGGCCAGGGTCATCCGCACGATCCTCACGGAGCTGCAGCGCGTCGCCAGCCACCTGCTCTGGCTGGGCACGCACGCGCTGGATATCGGCGCGCTGACCCCGCTTTTTTACTGCCTGCGCGAGCGCGAAGAGATCCTCAAGATTTTCGAAAAATACTGCGGGGCGCGGCTGACCACGCACGCCTTCCGCATCGGCGGGCTGCAGTACGACGCCTACGACACGCTGGAGAAGGACACCGAGCGCTTCTGCAACGATTTTCACCGGCGCGTCGCGGAATACGAAGAGCTGCTGACGGGCAACCGCATCTGGATCGCGCGCACCAGGGGCGTCGGCATTCTTTCCGCCAAGGACGCCATCGCCATGGGCGTGACCGGCCCGGTACTGCGCGCCAGCGGCGTGCCGTGGGACATCCGCAAGGCCATGCCCTATGCGGCCTACGACCAGTTCGAATTCGACATTCCGGTGGGCAAGACCGGCGACACCTACGACCGGTATCTGGTGCGCATGGAGGAGATGCGGCAGTCGGTGCGCATCTGCATGCAGGCGATTCAGAGCATCCCCGCGGGGCCGATCCTCGGCAAGGTCGGCAAGGTCCTGAAGCCGCCGGTGGGGGAGGTCTATCACGCGATTGAGGCGCCCAAGGGCGAGCTGGGCTATTACGTGGTCAGCGACGGCACCGTGCAGCCCTACCGCGTGCGCATCCGGCCGCCGTCGTTCGTGAATCTGCAGGCTTTCGACAAGATGGTGCGCGGGCATCTGGTGGCCGACGTGGTGGCCATCATCGGCACGCTGGATATCGTGCTGGGGGAGGTCGACCGCTGATGCCGGCCGCTCTGCACGCCACGCTGGAATTTCTGCGCGCCTACGCGGGGCCGCTCATCGCGGCGCTGGTGATCGTGGGAGTGCTGCCGCTGATCGCCGGCTACGTGGTGCTGGTGGAGCGCAAGGTGATGGCGGACATGCAGGCGCGGCTGGGCCCCATGCGCGTGGGCCCCCACGGGCTGCTGCAGCCGATCGCCGACGCGGTGAAGCTGCTGCTGAAGGAAGACATCATCCCGGAGCAGGCCGATTTCTGGATCTTCTGGCTGGCGCCGCTGGTTTCGGTGACCGCGGCGATGCTGTCCATGGCCGCGCTGGCCTTCGGCCCGGCGTTTCAGATTGCCCGCGACATCAACGTGGGCATCCTCTTCGTGGTGGGGATCAGCGCGCTGGGTATTTTCGGCATTGTGCTGGGGGGCTGGGCGTCGAACAGCCACTATTCGCTGATTGGGGCGCTGCGCAGCGCGGCGCAGTTGGTGAGCTACGAAACCGCCGCGGGGATGGCGCTGGTGAGCGGCTTGCTCCTGGGAGGCAGCCTGCAGATCCGCGCGATTGTGGAAGAGCAGGCCCGCCAGGGCGTGTGGTTCATTTTTCTCGCGCCGGTGGCCTTCTTCACTTATCTCGTGGCTTCCATCGCGGAGACCAACCGTGCGCCGTTCGATCTGCCGGAAGCGGAATCGGAGCTGGTGGCGGGCTACATGACCGAGTACAGCGGCTTCCGCTGGTCGCTCTATTTCCTGGCGGAGTACGCGAATATGATCGTGGTGGCCTCGGTGGCCACCACGCTGTTCCTGGGCGGCTGGATGCGGCCGTTCGCGGGCGTGCGCTGGATGGGCTGGGTGGATTTCGCGCCGCCGCTGCTGGCGCTGGGGGTGGCGGGGTATTGCGTGTACCGCGCGCCGCGGCAGCCGGTGCCGGTTCAGAAGCTGGTGATGCTGGGCGTGGCCGGGCTGTGCGCGCTGGTGGCGCTGCTGCTGGCGGCGCCGCTGCTGCTGCCCGCCGCCTATTTCCTGAAGGCCGGAATTCACGGGGCCTTCTGGTTTCTGGCCAAGGTGGGCGCGTACATTTTCGTGTTCATGTGGCTGCGCTTCACGCTGCCACGCTACCGCTTTGACCAGTTGATGCGGCTGGGCTGGTATTTTCTGATTCCGGTGTCCATCGTGAACGTGATGGCCGTCGGGGTGGGGCTGGTGCTGCACTGGCAGTACCAGGTAAACCTCTGGCTGGCGCTGGGAGCCACGACGCTGCTCACCCTGCTGATCGCCCTGTGGCTGGTGTGGGCGGATCGCAAGCGCGAGGCGGAGGAGCTGCAGGCGCGCAGCGGGCCGGGCGCGCCGGCGACGGATTCCTATGCTGGATAAGGTGATTTTCTACATTTTCGCGGGGATCGCGGTGGTTTCCGCGGCGCTGGTGGTGACGCGGCGCAACGCGGTGCACAGCGCGGTCTTCCTGATCACCGCGCTGCTGGCCACCGCGGGGATTTTCCTGCAGTTGCGCGCCGAGTTTCTCTTCGTCGTGCAGATCATCCTGTACGTCGGCGGGATCATGGTGCTGTTCGTCTTCGTGATCATGCTGGTCAATCTGGACGTGGCCCTGCAGCAGATCCAGTTCAGCCGCCAGAAGTGGGTGGCGCTGCTGGTGACCCTGGCGCTGGCCGGGCAGGTGGGGGCCATGCTGTGGTGGGCGGGACAGCCGGGGAAGAAGACGCTGCCGCTGCCCGTCTCCGTGGCGGCGGCCGCGGAGAAGCTGCCGCCCAATGCCGAGGCGGTGGCGCACAGCCTGTTCGGGCCGTACCTGCTGCCGTTTGAGATTGCCTCTCTGCTGCTGCTGGTGGCCATGATCGGCGCGGTGGTGATGGCCAAGAAGAAGTTGTGAGGCGACGATGCTGTCCGTGAACCACTATCTGTTTCTGAGCCTGGCCCTGTTCACCATCGGGGTGATCGGGGTGCTGACGCGGCGCAACGTCATCGTCATCCTGATGTCCATCGAGCTGATTCTGAACGCGGTGAACATCAACCTGGTGGCCTTTTCGCGGATGTTCGGAGACGTGGCCGGGCAGGTCTTCGCGATTTTCATCATTACCGATGCGGCGGCCGAGGCCGCGGTGGGGCTGGGCATCATCATCGCGTTTTTCCGGAACCGCGAGACCGTGCTGGCGGATGAAATGGATTTGTTGAAGTGGTAGCAGCGCAGGCCAAAGTTCGCAGGAAAGAAAAGACACAGGCATGACGCCGACAGGCTACTTTCTCGGGCATATCTGGCTGATTCCGCTGTTTCCGCTGGCCACGGCGGCTCTGATGCTGCTGCTGGGGCGGCGGCTGTCCCATGGTGCGGTGAGCGTGCTGTGCGTGGGCAGCGTGTTTGTGGCCTTCGTGCACGCGGCGGGCGCGGTGCTGCAATTGCTCGCGGCGGACCCGGCGCACCGCGCCGTGCAGATCATTCTGTTCGATTGGGTGCCCGCGGGGCCCATGCACACCAGCGCCGGGCAGGTGGTGCAGTTCGTGGCCGACTGGGGGCTGCTGCTCGATCCACTCTCCAGCGTGATGGTGCTGGTGGTCACCGGGGTCGGCTTCCTGATCCACCTCTATTCGATTGGGTACATGGGCCATGAGGGCGGCTATTACCGCTACTTCGGCTACCTGAACCTGTTCATGTTCGCGATGCTCACCCTGGTGCTGGCCAACAACCTCCTCCTGCTGTTCGTGGGCTGGGAAGGCGTCGGGCTGTGCAGCTACCTGCTGATCGGCTTCTACTTCCTGAAGAAGTCGGCGGCCGATGCGGGGAAGAAGGCGTTCATCGTCAACCGCGTCGGCGATGCGGGCTTCCTGCTGGGCATTTTCCTGATTGCTTCGACGTTGGGGACGATCCGCTTCACGAATCAGGGCCTGCCGAATCCGGCGGCCTATTCGGGCATCCTGCAGGCGCTGGAGGCCGCGGTGCATGGCGGGGCGCTGGCCTACGGCGCGCCGGTGCTGACGGCGATCGGACTGCTCCTGTTTGTGGGCGCAGTCGGCAAATCGGCGCAGATTCCGCTCTACGTCTGGCTGCCGGACGCCATGGAAGGGCCGACGCCGGTGAGCGCGCTGATTCATGCGGCGACCATGGTGACCGCGGGCGTGTACATGGTGGCGCGGATGAACGCGCTCTACCAGCTGGCTCCCGCGGCGCTGGAAGTGGTGGCCGTGACCGGCGCCACGACGGCCATCTTCGCGGCGACCATGGGCCTGGCGCAGAACGACATCAAGAAAGTCCTGGCCTATTCCACGATCAGCCAGCTTGGCTACATGTTCCTGGCGCTGGGCGTGGGCGCATTTTCCGCGGGCATCTTCCACCTGATGACCCATGCCTTCTTCAAGGCCCTGCTCTTCCTCGGCAGCGGCAGCGTGATCCACGCGCTTTCCGGGGAGCAGGATATGCGCAAGATGGGCGGCCTGTGGGGCAGGATCCCGGTGACGGCGAAGACGTTTCTCGTGGGGGCACTGGCGATTTCCGGCGTTCCAATGCTGGCCGGATTCTTCAGTAAGGATGAAATTCTGGGCCAGGCCTTCGAACACAGCCCGCTGCTGTGGCTGGTGGGGTTCGTGACCGCGGGGCTGACGGCATTTTACATTTTTCGCCTGGTGAATATGACGTTTTTCGGGGCCTCGCGCGTGGCCCACGACGTGGAGCACCACATCCACGAATCGCCTGCGACGATGACCGTGCCGCTGGTGATTCTGGCGGTGCTCTCGGTGGTTGGCGGGTGGTTCGCGGCCCCGGCGCTCATCGGGGGAACGAATTACTTCGATGCATTTCTGGAGCCGGTCGTGGGAGCGCGGACGGTGGAGCACGCGCAAGCTGCCGCGCACGGCGCTGCAAACGAAACCCTGCTCATGCTGGCTTCCGTGGCCGTGGCCTTGGCGGGGATCTGGCTGGCGTTCCAGCTCTATCTGAAGAAGCCCGAGACGCCGGAAAAGATTGCCGCGGCGGCGCCCTGGCTCTACCGGCTGATCTACAACAAGTATTACGTAGACGAAATCTACGACGCGATGTTCGTGAACCGCACCAAGGATCTGGGCACGGCGCTGGGCGTGTTCGACGCCAAGATCGTGGACGGGCTGGGCGTGGACGGCACGGGCTGGCTGACGCGCTTCACTTCCAGCGTCTCCATGTGGTGGGATAAGTGGATCGTGGACGGTCTGGTGAATTTGACCGGGCGGCTGGTGCGCATGCTGAGCTATCCGGTGCGCATGCTGCAGACCGGGGTGCTTTCGAGTTACGCGCTGCTGATCGTGCTGGGGCTGCTTGCTTTACTCGGCTACTACGGAAATCTCATGCGGCACCTGGTGCGCTGAAAGGCAAAGAGTATGGGTCTTTTCGAGAATCATCTGCTGAGCGTGATCCTGTTTACGCCGCTCGCGGGGGCCATCCTGCTGCTGCTGGTGCCGCGCGCGTGGGACGACGCGCACCGCATCCTCGGCAACGTCTTCGGGGTTCTCGGCTTTGTGGTCTCCCTGCCGCTGCTCGCGCGCTTCCATGCCGGCCTGGCGGGGTATCAGCTCGGGGAGTCCGCGGAGTGGATTCCCTCCATCGGAGCGCGCTTCACGCTGGGGATTGACGGCATCAGCTTCCTGCTGGTGCTGCTGACCACGCTGCTGGGAATGATCTCCATCCTCTCCTCGTGGAGCGCCATCCAGACGCGCAAGAAGGAATACTACATCCTGTTTCTTCTGCTGCAGACGGGCATGCTGGGCGTCTTCATGGCCCTCGATTTCTTCCTCTTCTACGTCTTCTGGGAAGTGATGCTGGTGCCTATGTACTTCCTGATCGGCGTGTGGGGCAGCGAGCGGCGGCTGTACGCGGCCATCAAGTTCTTCCTGTACACCCTGGCGGGCTCGGTGCTGATGCTGCTGGCGATCCTGGCCGTCTATTTCAACGCGGCCAAGACGGGCGCGCCGTACACCTTCGACGTGCCCACGCTGCTCGCGGCGGTGCAGCAGTTCCCAGATTCGCTGAAGGTCTGGCTGTTCTGGGGTTTCTTCTTCGCCTTCGCCATCAAGGTGCCGATGTTCCCGTTCCACACCTGGCTGCCGGACGCGCACACCGAAGCGCCCACCGCGGGCTCGGTGATCCTGGCCGGCGTTCTGCTGAAGATGGGCACCTACGGTTTCCTCCGCTTCTCGCTGCCGCTCCTGCCCGGAGATCCCGCACTGCGCGCGCGCATCATTCACATCGTCATCGTGCTCTCCCTCATCGGCATCATCTACGGCGCGCTGGTGTGCATGATGCAGAAGGACATGAAGCGGCTGATCGCCTACAGCTCGGTCAGCCACCTGGGCTTCTGCACGCTGGGGATTTTCGCGCTGACCCCGCACGCCCTTTCCGGCAGCGTGCTCCAGCAGATCAACCACGGCATCTCCACCGGGGCGCTCTTCCTCATCGTGGGCGTGCTCTACGAGCGCCGGCACACCCGCTTGATCTCCGAATTCGGCGGGCTCTCCACGCCCATGCCGAATTTCGCGGCGGTCTATCTGATCATCACCCTGAGCTCGCTGGGCATGCCGCTGCTGAACGGTTTCATCGGAGAGTTCACCATTCTGCGCGGCACGTTTGAGGTCAACAAGGCCTGGGCGGCGTGGGGCGCGCTCGGCGTGATCCTCGGTGCGGCCTACCTGCTGTGGCTCTTCCAGCGGGTGATGTTCGGCCCGGTGACCAAGGCGGAAAACGAAAAGCTGCCGGATTTGAACTGGCGCGAGTATGCCACGCTGCTGCCGCTCATTGCCCTGGCCTTCTGGATCGGCATCTACCCCAAGCCCTTCTTCCGGTACCTGGAGAAGCCGGTGCAGCAGATCGTGGAGCGGGTAAATCCCGGCTACTACAAGGCCGAGCCGGCCAAGCTGCCCGCGGCGGCAGTTGCTGCCCAGCCGGCGGCGGAAACCGCCCCGGCGGCTGCGGCTCCAGTAAGCGCCCCAGCGGCGGAAGCGAAGCCGACCGGGACGGCGAGGTAGCCTACGGCGATGCCCAGCGCGCTCACCCCATTCACCTTCAACCGGCAGGACTTTAACCTCATCCTGCCGCAGCTTGAACTCACGCTGTTCGGGCTGGGCATCCTGCTGATCGATTTCTTCGTGGAAGCCCGCGTGAAGTATCTGAACGCGGTGCTGGCGGTACTGGGCACGCTCTTCAGCGCCTTCACGCTGTGGCGGCTGCGCGTGCAGTTGCAGATTGTGACCGAGCTGAGCCCGCAGCACCCCGATCTTCTCGGTTTTCACAATACGCTGCTGGTGGATTCTTTCTTCCTCTATTTCGCGGCGATTTTTCTGGCGGCCACGGCGCTGGTGGTGCTCCTCTCAGTGCGCTACATGGAAATCGAGGAAGAGCACCACGGCGAATACTACGCGCTGATCCTCTTCGCCTGCGTGGGCATGATGTTCATGGCCTCGGGCATCGACCTGCTGGTGCTCTTCCTGGGGCTGGAGACGATGGCCCTGAGCTTCTACGCGCTCACGGGCTTTCTGCGCCGCGACAAGCGCTCCAACGAGGCCGCGCTGAAATACGTTTTGCTGGGCGCGTTCAGCTCCGGGATTCTGGCCTACGGTTTCTCGCTGCTCTACGGCATGAGCGGTTCGACGAACATCGGGCAGATCGGGCAGATGCTGGGGCGGCGGGCGATGATCTCGCAGATGGGCGGCCTGACGGACTGGTTCACCATCATAGCCTTCGTGACCGTGGCCGCGGGCCTGTTCTTCAAGATCGCCGCCGTGCCCTTCCACCAGTGGGCGCCGGACGTCTACGAAGGCGCGCCGACGCCGATCACCGCGTACGTCAGCGTGGCGTCCAAGACGGCCAGCTTCGCGCTGCTGCTGCGGCTGTTCATCGCGGTCTTCGGGGCCACGCACCAGAGCTGGATGTACCTCGTGGCCGGCGTGGCCGTGGCCTCGCTCACCTGGGGCAACTTTGCGGCCATTACCCAGACCAACGTCAAGCGCCTGCTGGCCTACTCCTCGATCGCCCACGTGGGCTTCATCCTGCTGGGCCTGGTGGGCGGCAACGACACCGGCTTCCAGGGCATCGCCTACTACCTCTTCGTCTACGTGTTCATGACCCTCGGGGCGTTCGCCGTAGTGATCGTGCTGCGCCGCAAGGGACTGATCGGCGACGAGCTTGAGGACCTCAACGGCCTCTACCAGCGCAGCCCCGCGGCGGCGCTGCTGCTGCTGATCTTCATGCTCTCGCTCGCGGGCATTCCGCCGACGGCGGGCTTCATGGGCAAGTACTACATTCTGCAGTCGCTGATCGAGACGCATCACCCGGTGCTGGCGGTGCTGGCGGCGCTGTACATCGTGCCGGCGCTGTACTACTACTTCCGCATCGTGGTGCACGCCTGGATGAAGCAGCCGGGCGACGCCCCGCTCCCGGAGATCACCGCGGCGCAGACCGTGGCGCTGACCGTCACCGTGTTTGTATCCCTCGCCGCAGGGGTTTATCCTGAACCCTTCGCGCAACTGGCGCGCTACGCGTTTGCCATTGGACGATAAGCCCTCCACCACCGGAACCACACCGCCGCCGGGCAAGCGGCCCGCGCCGACCGCTGCGCAGCAGCTCGCCATGGCCATGGAACTGCCGTTCGTGCTCGTCTCGGCGATCGTCGTGGGCGGGCTGATGGGTTATTTTCTTGACCGCTGGCTGCACACCAAGCCCATTCTCATGCTGGTCTTTGGCGCGCTGGGCTTCTTCGCCGGCGTGCGGGACGTCCTGCGGCGGCTGCCGGGCAACGGCGGCGGAAGCCAGGGGCGCTGAGGGCGTGCAATTCCAACACATCGAAAAGAGGATACTCTGGCTGACGCCTGTTTTTGGCGCTGTGGCGGGCGTGACCGTGGGGTTGCGCTACGGCTGGCGCTGGGGCCTGGGTCTGTTCGTGGGCGCCATTTTGGCCTGGCTGAATTTCCGCTGGCTGCAGGACGCTTTGGACGGGCTGCAGTTGCTCTCCACGGCGCAGGGGGACGCGCCCAAGCCGCGCGTTCCGGTGGGGACCTGGGTGCGCTTTGCGGGCCGCTACGGCTTGATCGGGATCGCGATCTATGTTAATTTTAAAATCCTTAAGGTTCCCATTTTGAGTATGTTAGTGGGTCTGTGTGCTTTGGGAGCCGCGACGCTGGCGGCGAGTGTGTACGAAATCCTGCATCCCCTGGAATAGAGAGAATGGAACATCACGTAAGCGGGCTGACTCACTTCGTCAATCACTACCTGGGCTCCCTGGCCCTCGCGCTGCTCTCCGCGCTGCATATCCATCCGGCAAACCCCGAACTCCCCATTCCCGAGCATGTCGTGATGGCCCTGGTTGTGCTTCTCCTGGGGACAGTCCTGGCGCTCTGGCTGCGTTCCCGGCTCTCGGTGGAGCGCCCAGGCGGCGCGCAGCAGGTCGCCGAACTGCTGCTCACCAATCCCATTGGCTTTGGGATCCGCGACTTGCTGGAAGAAAACGCCGGCCATGAGGGGTTGCGCTGCGTGCCGGTGGTTGGCTCGATTTCCATCTTCATCCTGCTGTCCAGCGTCCTGGGCATTTTTCCGCTCTTCTCTTCGCCGACCACGGAGAAGACCGTGCCGCTCGCCTGCGCCATTCTCACGTTTTTCTATTTCAATTGGCAGGGCATTCGCCATCACGGTGTCGGCGGCTATTTGAAATCGTTCGCGGGGCCGGTCAAGGCCCTGTCCGGGCTGATTTTCCCCGTGGAGATCATCAGCACCTGCTCGCGCGTGCTTTCACTCACGGTTCGTCTGTGGGCCAATATTTTTGCCAGCGAGCTGCTGTATGTGATTTTCCTGGGCCTCCTGGTCCAGCCGGTGGCCTGGGGCTGGTCCAAGAGTCCGGTGCTGGGCGTGCTTCTGGGGGTCTTCCCGGCCAGCATCCCGCTGATCTTTATCGGCCTGCACCTCTTCGTTGCGATCATTCAGAGCTACGTGTTCACGCTGCTCCCGGCGATCTATATCGGGATGGCCACCGCGGAAGAGCACTAGACGCGCGCGTTTTTCGGGTTTGTTCGGCCGCTCCAGTGTGAGACCTGTTTGCAGCACGTGGAACCGGAAACCACCTCCTGGCGGCCATTTCAAAGGAGGCAGTGATGAAGAAAGTAACGTTCATGCTCAGTGCGCTCGTGACGGCTCTGCTGGTGGCGCCGGCCGCGTTTGCGCAGGGTACGGAAGCGGCAGGCAGCGGCAAGAGCGGGATCGCCATCGCGGCGGCGTTCGGTATGGCGCTGGCGGCCTTCGGCGGCGCGCTGGGGCAGTCCAGGGTGGCCTCCGCGGCTTGCGAAGGCATGGCGCGGAATCCCGGAGCAGCGGCCGCGATCCGCACAGCCATGATTCTCGGCCTGGTGTTCATCGAGACCCTCGCGCTGCTGACACTGGTCATCATCTTCGTGAAGGTCTAAGAGAAAAATAGAAGAGTTTCGATAAATGCCCGGGGGCGCAAGCCTCCGGGCATTTTTTTGTTTGTGGGACAACCCGGACGGAAGCAATAGCTCCGAGCTTTTAACTTTCAGCTCTTAACTGTCAACTGTTAACTATCTTCCCGCCGGCTCAGCGCCCGAAGAGACCGGGGCTCAGCGCGAAAGAGATGATGTGATTGGGGAAGAGGCCGAAATAGAGGGTGCCCAGGACGCAGATCGTCAGCACCATGCTCACCGCCGCCGGGAAGGGCGCGCCGGCCGCTTCCTCGCGCGGCTCGCGCATGTACATCACCACGATCAGGCGCAGGTAGTAATAGGCGCCGATCACGCTGTTGAGGCCCATGAGCACGGCCAGCCAGATCAGGTGCGATTGCAGCGCGGCCTTGAAAATGTAGAACTTGCCGAAGAAGCCCGCGGTGACCGGAAGGCCCAGCAGCGAGAGCAGGAAGACGCTCAGGGCGGCGGCGGCAAAGGGCTGGCGCTGTCCCAGGCCGGCGTAATCCTCGAGGTCGAGGTGCTTCTCCCCGGCGCCGCCGAGATGCGCGAGCACGGTGAAGGCCCCGAGCTTCGCCAGGGCGTAGGCCAGCAGGTAAAAGAGCACCGCGGCGACGCCGATCTCGCTGCGCGCGGCGAAAGCCACCAGCAGGTAGCCGGCGTGGGCGATGGAGCTGTAAGCCAGCATGCGCTTGACGTTGGTCTGCACCAGCGCGCCCAGGTTGCCGGTGAACATGGTCAGCACGGCCAGCAGCCAGAAAGCCCAGAACCACAGTTGCGTGGCCGCCGGCACCATCACGAAGATGCGCAGCAGCAGCGCGAACGCCGCAGCCTTGGGGCCGGCGGAAAACAGCGCGGTAACCGGCGTGGGCGCGCCTTCGTAGACGTCCGGGGCCCACACCTGGAAGGGAGCGGCGGCGACCTTGAAGCCCAGGCCGACGAGAATCAGCGCCAGGCCCAGCTTGAGAACCGTGTCGGAAGCGTCCGCGGTGCCCATCTGCGTCAGCACCGTGGTGCCGGTCTTGCCGTAAACCAGGGCGATGCCGTAGAGGAAGAACGCGGTGGCGAACGAGCCCAGCAGGAAATACTTCATCGCCGATTCACTGGACTTCAGAGTGTCGCGGCGGTAGCCGGCCAGGATGTAGCTGGAGATGGAGCTCATCTCCAGGCCGATGAAGGCGGTGAGCAATTCTTGCGCCGAGGCCAGGACGCCCATACCGGCGGCGGCGAACAGCACCAAGGCGTAGAATTCCGCCGGGGCCAGGCGCTCGCGCGCTAGATAGGACGACGAGCCGAGAACCACCAGGAAGACGACCAGGCCGATCAGCAGATGAAAGAAAAAGCTGAAGCCATCGGCGCGGATTAGGCCGCCGAAGGCCGTGCCGGGATTGAGGGCCGCGAAGACCGCGCTGAGCGTCGCGGCGGCGGAGGCCAGCAGGGCGAGGGAGGAAAAGGCCTGGCGGCTGCGCACGAACGGCTGCAGGAGCATGAGCAGCGTGCCGCCGGCACAGAAGACCAGCTCCGGCAGGACACGCAGAAAATCTTCGCGGAGAGGGAACATTTAACGGTTTCCGAGCCTTTCCACTGAAATTTGAGGTGCGCCGGGAATGCTGGCAGCCACGGGCGCGTTCAAAATTCCGGGCGCCTTCGGCGCGGCGGCTTCCTGGGCCTGGTTGCGCTGCATCTGGTCGAGGACGTTCTGGCAGGAGGCGGCGAAGCGCTGCGTGAACATGGCCGAGCCGATGCCCATCCACAGGATGACCACGGCCATGGCCGCTAGAATCCACTTTTCGCGCGCCGTGGCGTCCGGCAGCTCGCGGTTCTTTCCGTGGGTGACCTCGCCGAAGAAGACCCGCTGGTAGGACCACAGCAGGTAGCAGGCCGAGAGGATCACGCCCAGCGCGGCCCATACCGCCCAATTCCAGTGCCTCTGGTAGGTGCCCAGGAGGATCAGGTATTCCCCGACGAAGCCGTTGAGCAGCGGCAGGCCCAGCGAAGAGAGCGCCACGAAGAGGAAGAAGGCCGCGAGGCGCGGCATGGGCGTGGCCAGGCCGCCGTATTCCGCGATTTCGAAGGTGTGGCGGCGGTCGTAGAGCATGCCCACCAGGAGGAAGAGCGCGCCGGTGGAGATGCCGTGGTTGAGCATCTGGTAGACGGCGCCCTGCATGGAAATGTTATTGAAGGCGAAGATGCCCAGGACCACAAAGCCCAGGTGGCTGACCGAGGAGTAGGCCACCAGCTTCTTCAGGTTGGGCTGCACCAGCGCGACGAGCGCCCCGTAGATGATGCCGATGATGGCCAGCGCGGCCACCAGCGGCGCGGCGCGCCGCGATGCGCCGGGAAAGAGCGGCAGGCAGAAGCGGATCATGCCGTAGGTGCCCATCTTCAGCAGCACCCCAGCCAGGATCACCGAGCCCGCGGTGGGCGCTTCCACGTGCGCGTCGGGCAGCCAGGTGTGCAGCGGGAAGAGCGGCACCTTGATGGCGAAGGCCAGGAAGAAGGCGGCGAAGAGCAGCAGCTCGGCGCGCGGCGAGAGCACCACGAAGCCTGCCTGTAGCAGCTTCTGGATCGCCGGCAGGTCGAACGTGCCGGTAATGGTATAGAGCCAGACGATGCCCACCAGCATGAGGATCGAGCCGGCCATGGTGTACAGCACGAACTTGACGGCGGCGTAGATGCGCCGCTCGTGGCCCCAGATGCCGATCAGGAAGTACATGGGCAGAAGCATCACTTCCCAGAACAGGAAGAAGAGGAAGAGGTCCAGCGAGAGGAAGACACCGACAACGCCGACCTCCAGCAGGAGCAGCATGACGAAGAATTCCTTCACGCGGTGCTGGATGCTTTTCCACGACGCCAGGATGGAGATGGGCGTAAGGAAGGTCGTCAGGATGACCAGAAAGAGGCTGATGCCGTCCACCCCGAGGTGATAGTGGATCGGCGGGGAAGCGATCCACGCGCGGAACTCTTCGAGGTGATAGCCGGCGGAGCCCAGCGGCACGGCCGGGATCAGCAGCAGCGAAAGGGCGAACTCGGCAACGGATATGGCCAGCGCCAGCCGGCGGATCCATTCCTGGTCCTCGCCGCGCAGCAGCAACAGACCCAGCGCGCCGAGCGCGGGAAGGAAAGTGAGAATCGTCAGCAAGTGTCCGCCAGCCATCTCAGGGCACCATTCCCACGGCCGGTTTCAGCAGCGGCCAGAAAATCGCCAGAATCACCACGATCGCACCGATCACCACCCACACGGCGTAGCTCCGCGTGTTCCCGGACTGCACGCGGCGCAGGCGGTCGCCGAGGGCGGTGGCGCCCTGGGCCACGCCGTTGACCGCGCCGTCGATGCCCGCGGCATCCACGCTCCGCCACAGGACATTGTCGGAGATCCAGGCGAGCGGGCCGACGATCAGCGCGGCGTAGATTTCGTCCACGTAATATTTGTTGAGCAGCGTCGTGTAGACGCCCTGGAAGGAATTGGCCAGGCGCTCGGCCGTGCCGGGCTTGCGGATGTACATCCAGAAGGCGACCAGGAAGCCGGCCAGCGCCGTGAACACGGCGACCCCGGCCATGGTCAGTTCGAGCGAGCGCCCCGCGGCCTCCGCCGCCGGCCCCGCGGCTTCCGCAGCGGCCTCCGCGCCTCCGGCGCCGAAGACCGGGGCGAGGAACGCCGCGAAGTGATCCGGACCGCCCCAGAAGGCCGGCGCGGCCATCCAGCCGCCCGCAATCGAGAGCACGGCGAGAATCACCAGCGGCACCAGTATGCTCTTCGGCGATTCGTGCACGTGCACGTGATGCTCGTCGAAGCGCGGCTGGCCGTGAAAGGTCAGGAAAATCAGCCGGAACATGTAGAACGCGGTCAGCAGGGCGCTGAACAGGCCGGCGGCGTACAGGATATGCCCGCCCGTTTCGCTCTGGAAGGCGCTGAACAGGATGGCGTCCTTGCTGAAAAAGCCGGCAAAGAGCGGCGCGCCGGCGATGGCCAGCGTGCCCATGAGCATGGTCAGGTAGGTCCAGCGAATCTTGCCGCTGAGGCCGCCCATGCGGCGCATGTCCTGCTCCCCGCCCATGGCGTGGATGACGCTGCCCGCGGCCAGGAAGAGCAGGGCCTTGAAGAAGGCGTGGGTCATCAGGTGGAAGATGCCCGCGGAAAACGCGCCCACGCCGCAAGCCAGGAACATGTAGCCGAGCTGGCTGACCGTCGAGTAGGCCAGCACTTTCTTGATGTCCGTCTGCACCAGGCCGATGGTGGCGGCGAAGAGAGCCGTGGCGGCGCCGGTGATGGCCACGACCAGCATGGCCGTGGGAGCGTGGGTGAAGAGCACGTGCGAGCGCGCCACGACGTAGACGCCCGCGGTGACCATGGTCGCGGCGTGAATCAGCGCGCTGACCGGCGTGGGGCCTTCCATGGCGTCCGGCAGCCAGACGTACAGCGGAATCTGCGCCGATTTTCCGGTGGCGCCCATGAACAGCAGCAGGCAGGCCGCGGTCACGACGCCCACCTGACCCAGCGCGTCCGCCTGCAGCGGCGCGGCCTTGGCGAACAGCGGCACGAAATCCAGCGTGCCGAAGGTGCGGTAGAGCAGGAACATCCCGAGCATGAAGCCGAAATCGCCGATGCGGTTGACGATGAACGCTTTCTTTCCGGCGTCGGAGGCCGACTTCTTCAGGAAGTAGAAGCCGATGAGCAGGTAGCTCGACAGGCCCACGCCCTCCCAGCCCACGAAGAGCACCACGTAATTCGCGCCCAGCACCAGAATCAGCATGAAGAACATGAACAGATTCAGGTAGGAGAAGAAGCGGTAGTAGCCGCCCTCGTGCGCCATGTAGCCCATCGAATAGATGTGGATGAGCCAGCCGACCCCGGTGACCACCATAAGCATCACGATCGTGAGCTGGTCCACCTGCAGGTCGAAGCCGGCGCGGAAATTTCCGGCCGTGATCCAGGTGAAGTACTGCTGCACCCAGGGAATCTGGTCGGGACGAAGCTGCAGGAATTCGCGCACGCACTCCAGCGCGGCCAGGAACGACAGCCCGGTGGAACCGACGGCGACGGCGCTGACGGTCTTGTTCGGCCATTTCGCGCCCAAAAGGCCATTGATGGCCGCACCCAGCAGCGGCAGCAGCGGAATGATCCACAGATGAGTGAGTATGGGCATCAGAATTTCAACAGGTTCACGCGCTCGACGTTCAGCGACTGCCGGTTCCGCGCGATCAGAATAACAATCCCCAGTCCGACAGCGGCTTCCGCCGCCGCGACCACGATCACAAACAGCACGAACACCTGCCCGTCCAGCTTGCCTAGGGCCTGGCTGAAGGCCACGAAGGCCAGGTTGACGGCGTTGAGCATCAGCTCGATGGACATGAAAATGGTGATGATGTTGCGTTTGAAGACAAAGGCCACGACGCCCAATCCGAACAGGATTGCGCTGAGAACCAGGTAGTAGTTCGTCGGCACCATGCTTATTTCTCCCGCTGGGCCAACACCAGCGCGCCCAGGATGGCCACTAGAATCAGGAACGACGTCAGCTCGAAGGGATAGACGAACTCGCGAAAGAGCAGGTTGGCCAGCGCCCGCGTGGAGGCGGCGCCCTGCGGAGCCGCGCCTGCGGCCGTCACCGGCGTGGACCGGGCCACGGCGGCGGCGAGAAAGCCGGCCAGGGCCACGGCCAGGGGGATGCCCGCCGTGCCCGCGAGGCGCGACACGTTCGTGCGCTCTTCCTCGCCGGCGTTGAGCAGCATGATCACGAAGACGAAGAGCACCATGATCGCGCCGGCGTAGACGATGATCTGCACCGCGGCCACGAACTCCGCGCCGAGCAGCAGGTACAGCCCGGCCAGCGCGACCATCACCACGATCAGCGCCAGCGCGCTGCGGATCGGATGCCGCGCTACGACCAGGCTCAGGGCTCCGCCCACGGCCAGCGCGGCCAGCACGAAGAAGAGGATCAGTTGCGGGGTCATCGTGGGCACGCTTCCCGGGAAATCGCGCGGGGCCTCACTGTCCACCCCACTTCAGAATGGCCAGGCTGGTGAGCACCACGTTGGCGATGGAAACCGGCAGCAGCAGCTTCCAGCCGAAACTCATGAGCTGGTCGTAACGCAGACGCGGCAGCGTGGCCCGCGCCCACACGTAAATGAACAGGAAGACGAAAATCTTGGAGAGAAACCAGAACGGCCCCTGGATGTACGAGGTCACGGGCGGCACCAGGGCGAAGAGCGCCCCCAGTCCGCAGAACGCCGCGCCCACGCCGGGCAGCACGAGCTTCCCGAAGATCGTCTCGTAGCGGATGCCGTCCCAGATGACGAACAGCCCGAAGCCCGCCAGCAGCACGCTGGGCAGGAAATGCGTCCAGGCCCAGGCCGGCGTGGAAGGGAAGGGCGAGATCCAGCCGCCGAAGAACAGGATGGTGGCCAGGCAGGAGACCGCGATCATGTTCGCGTATTCGCCCATGAAGAACATGGCGAACTTGAAGCTGGCGTATTCGGTGTGGAAGCCGGCGACCAGTTCGGATTCCGCTTCGGCCAGGTCGAATGGGGCGCGGTTGGTCTCCGCGACGGCGGCGATGAAGTAGCACAGGAAGCCGAGGATCTGCGGGGCCGGCCCGGCCAGGATGTTCCAGCGCGGCAGAATTCCCCACAGCATGCGGCCCTCCTGCGCGGTGATGATGTCGCGCAGGCTGAAGCTGCCGGCCAGCAGCAGCACGCCGACCACGGACAGCGTCAGCGCCAGCTCGTAGCTGATCATCTGCGCCGAGCTGCGCAGGCCGCCGAGCAGCGAGTACTTGCTGTTGGAGGCCCAGCCGCCCAGAGCGATGCCGTATACGCCGAGGGCGGTGATGGCGAAGAGCACCAGCAGGCCGATGTTGAGGTCGGCGATGCCCAGGTGCGTCTCGTAGCCGAAGATGCGGATGGGCTCCGGCCCGAAGGGAATGACCGCCAGCGTGGTCAGTCCCAGGGCCAGCGTGAGCGCGGGCGCGAGGAAGTACACCAGCCGATCCACGCCCGCGGGCGTGGGGTCTTCCTTGAAAAGAAACTTGAGGCCATCGGCCGCGGGCTGCAGCAGGCCGTGCGGCCCGACGCGGTACGGTCCCCAGCGCGACTGCATGTGCGCGATCATCTTGCGCTCGAACCAGGTGAGATAAGCGAGCACGGTCAGGACGATGAAGAGCAGCAAGCCGCTCTTGACGAGGGTGGTGATCAGGAACGCATGTTGGAGGAAGAGTTCTTTCACGGCTTGGCTTCGTTCTCCGGGAGTGCATCCATCAAAGTGCAATAGCGCCCCAGCGTGCCGCTGGTGAACAGCGTGTCCCGCGCCGAGAAGATCAGGCCCGCGGGCACGTCGTACGGGGCGTGGCCGTTGCGCGGCACCGCGATGCGCGCGGGCTCGGCGCCGCCGGTGAGCAACCCGGCCTGCGCCACGTCGTAGCCCTCGACCGCCTTGCCAATCTCTTCGAACACGGCTTCCGGCGTGCGGTAGTGGAAGGCCTTGCCCGCTCCCAGCTTTTCCATCTGGTGGGAGAGAATGCGCAGCAGGTCGAAATCGCTGCGCGGGCCCATCACTTCCGCTCCCTTGTGCAGGAGCTGGATCTCGCCGGCGGTGTTCGTCACCGAGCCGTCCTTTTCATAGGCGGACGCGGCGGGGAAGACGATGTCGGCCTGCTGCGCAGTTTCCGTCAGAAACAGTTCGTGCACGATGAGCAGCTCGAGATTGCCGCGGCCGCCGTCGCGCTTGCCAAAGTGCTTCAGCGGGTTGGCCCCGACCACGTACAGGGCCTTGAGCTTCCCGGCTTGCGCGGCCTCCACCATCTTCGATGCGCTCAGCCCGGCCCGGGCCGGAAGCGGGCTGCCCCAAAGCTTTTCGAAGGCATTGCGCGCATGGGCATCCTCCACGCTGGCGTAGCCCGGCAGACGGTCGGGGAGCAGGCCGAGGTCCGCGGCGCCGCGCGAATTCGCGTAATCGCCGAGGGCCATGTAGCGCACGCGGCCGGAAAGTTTTGAGCCGAAAGCGACGAGCTCGGCGATGGCCGCTCCGGTAATTTCCGCGCCGAAGACGATGGCCAGATCCGTTTCGGTCTCGAGCTGGGCCTTGAGCGCGGTGAGCTCGCTCACCAGTTCCGGCGTGAGCGCTTCCTTGCCCTGCGCCAGCCAGCGTACCGCGGCGGCTTCCTGCCCCGCGCCCAGCCGGAGGTACTGATTGGCTTTGCGGCGGAGCTTGATCTCGCCGGCGTTCAGGATGTAAAGCCGCGCGCCGTTGTGCCGGATGGCGGAGCGGATCTGCCAGGCCACCAGCGGATTCTGCTGCGTGGGGTCGTTGCCGATGAGCAGGACGGCCGTAGCTTGCTCGAGATCGCCCATGCCCAGCTGTTTTTCCGCGGCGTTTTCGCCGAGCGCGGCGTGCAGCCCGGCGTAGTCGGCGGTGCGGTGGTGGTCCATGTTGTTGGTGCCGAAGGTGGCGCGCGCCAGGCGCTGCAGCAGGTAGTTCTCTTCGTTGGAGGTGCGGTTGGAGCCGATGACTCCGATGGCATCCCCGCCTGAAGCGTCCAGCACCTGCTTCAGCCGCGTGGCCGCCGCCTCCGCGGCCTCTTCCCAGGAGACCGGGTAGAGCCTGCCGTCCTTGCGCAGCAGCGGCTGGCGGATGCGCTCGGGGTGCTTGGTGAAGTCGAAGCCGAAGCGGCCCTTCACGCACAGAAATTCCTTGTTGATGCCGGAGAGGTCGCGGTTGTTGGAGCGCAGGATCTCGTGATTGCGCACGCTCAGCGTCGTTTTGCAGCCGTTCGAGCAGTGCGTGCACACGGTGGAGACGTACTGCATCTCCCACGGCCGCGTCTTGTAGCGGTACGTGCCGCTGGTAAGCGCGCCGACCGGGCAGATGTCGATGCACATGCCGCACTCTTCGCACTCCAGATGATCGCCGGCGTTGGGGATGATCACGCTGTTCACGCCGCGCAGGCCCACGCCCAGCGCCTTCACGTCCATGCCCTCATCGCACACGCGCACGCAGCGGAAGCACAGGATGCACCGCGGCGCGTCGTAATAGACCAGCTCCGACCACTTCTCCTCTGGGCGGTGAACCTTCTCCTCGATGAAACGGCTGGAGTCCGCTCCGTAACGGAAAACCATGTCCTGCAGTTCGCACTCCCCGCCCTTGTCGCACACCGGGCAGTCCAGCGGGTGGTTGGTCAGCAGGAATTCCAGCATGGCCTTGCGCGCCTGGCGCACCTGCTCGGAGTCCGTGCGCACCACCATGCCTTCGGCCGCCACCAGCGTGCACGCCGTGGCCAGCTTGGGCGCCTTTTCCACTTCCACCAGGCACATGCGGCAGGCCGCTTGCAGCGACAGGCCGGGGTAGTAGCAGAACGACGGAACCTCCGTCCCGATGCGCCGCGCCGCTTCGATCACCAGCGTCCCCGGCGCGACCTGCACTTCCCGGTCGTTGATCTTCATCGTCACTAGCTTCTGGTCGGCCATGGTTCCTACCGCGCCCCGACAATGGATTCGGCCTGCTTGTAGGCGCAGCGGCCGTTCAGATGTTCTTCGAATTCGTGGCGCCACTTGGTGATGATGCTGATCGTGGGCATGGCCGCCGCGTCGCCGAGCGGGCAGAACGTCTTTCCCAGCATTTTTTTGGCGAGCTCCCCGACCATGTCGATGTCCTCGGGGCGTCCCGCGCCGGCGTGGAAGCGCTCCAGCATCTTGCGCAGCCAGCTCGTGCCTTCGCGGCAAGGGATGCACCAGCCGCAGGATTCGTGTGCATAAAACTGCATGATGCGCCGCGCCAGGTCCACCATGCAGGTGGTTTCGTCCGCCACCACCATGCCCCCGGAGCCCAGCATGGAGCCGGCCTTGGCCAGCGAATCGTAGTCCATGGGAATGTCGATCTCGTCGGGCTTCAGCGCCGGGCAGGAACTGCCGCCGGGAATGACCGCCTTCAGCTTCCTGCCGCCGGGGATGCCTCCGGCCACTTCTTCGATGAAGCGCTTCATGTTGAAGCTGAGTGGCACTTCGTAGATGCCGGGCTTGTTCACATGCCCCGAGACGCAGACCAGGCGCGTCCCGCCGTTTTTCGGCGTGCCGCGGCTGGCATACGCTTCGCCGCCCTCGCGCAGAATGGCCGGGACACTGCTCAGCGTTTCCACGTTGTTGATGATTGTCGGGCAGCCGTAGAGGCCCACCACCGCCGGGAAAGGCGGCTTGATGCGCGGGTAGCCGCGCTTGCCTTCCAGCGATTCCATCAGCGCGGACTCTTCCCCGCACTCGTACGCGCCCGCCCCGGTGTGGATCAGCAGGTCGAAGTCGAAGCCCGAGCCGAGAATGTTCTTGCCCAGATAGCCCCGCGCATAGGCCTCTTCGATGGCGCTGTCCACGATGTCCAGCACGTAGCGATATTCCCCGCGGATATAGATGAAGCCGTGGTGCGCGCCGATGGCCCGCCCCGCGATGACGATGCCCTCGATCAGCTGGTGCGGGTCCATCTCCATCAGCGGCCGGTCCTTGCAGGTGCCCGGCTCGCTCTCGTCGGCGTTGCAGATCACGTATCTCGCCTTCGGGGAATCCTTGGGCACGAAGCTCCACTTCATTCCCGCGGAGAAACCCGCGCCGCCCCGCCCGCGCAGGTTGGACTTCTTCACTTCCTCGATGATGCTTTCCGGCGTCATCTGCTTCAGCGCTTTTTCCAGCGCCTGATAGCCTTCGTGCTGCAGGTAGACGTCGATGCTCTGCGAATTGGGAATCCCCCAGCGCTTGCTGATCAGCGGAGTTTCCAGCGGGTGCCGCGGGTGCAGCGCGCCGCTGATGACCCGCACGGGAGCGGGCTTGCGGCCCGCGTCCAGGTCCTCGATAATGCGGTCGAATTTATTGGGAGTCACCTCTTCGTAATAATCGTAGTTCACCTGCATGGCCGGCGCCCCGGTGCAGGCCCCCAGGCACTCGACCTCTTCCAGCGAGAAGACGCCGTCCTTGGTCGTTTCCTTGTGCCCGATCTCCAGCCGGCGCTTGGCGCGCTCGAGAATTTCGTTGCCGCCGCGCAGCATGCAGGCGATGTTGGTGCAGACCTGCACGTGGTGCTTGCCCGCGGGCTTGCGCCGCAGCATCGAGTAATACGCCAGGGTCTCTTCCACCTGCACGGTGTTCAGCCCCAGCCGTCCGGCGATCTCCACGACCATCTCGTCGGTGACGTAGCCGTACTCGTCCTGCGCGTAGATGAGCATGGGGATCAGCGCGGAGCGCTTCACCGGGTAGCGGTTCTCAAGGGTCTCGAACTTCTTCGCGAGCTGGGGCGAAAGTTGCATGATGTTTTTACAGTCCAGTTCTTCCGCGGCCTTTTCGGCCGAATCTCTTCTGCGGCCTTACCGGTCGACTTCGCCCAGCACGATATCGATCGTGCCGATGCACGCCACGACGTCCGCGATCAGCCGCCCTTCCGCCAGTTTCGGCAGAGCCTGCAGGTTCACGAACGACGGAGTGCGGAAATGCACGCGCAGCGGCTTGGGCGAGCCGTCGCTGGCCACAAAGACGCCCAGTTCGCCGCGCGGCGACTCGATCGTCACATAGGCCTCGCCGGGCGCCGGCGAAAAGCCCTCGGTGAAAATCTTGAAGTGGTAGATGAGCGCTTCCATCTCCGTCTTCATCTTCTCGCGCGGCGGCGGCACGATGCCCGGCGCGTCCGTCTTGATGGGGCCCTCGGCCGGAATTTTGGCCATGGCCTGGCGGATGATCTTGACGCTCTCGCGCATCTCCGCGACCCGCACCAGGTAGCGCGCGTAGCAGTCGGACTCCGTGCGCAGCGGCACGCTGAATTCGAATTCCTCGTAGCTCGAATAGGGAAAGAGCTTGCGGTTGTCGTAGGGGAGGCCCGCGGCGCGCAGCGTCGGCCCGGTCATGCTCAGGGCCACGGCGTCTTCCGCGCTGATGCAGCCGATGCCCTGCGTGCGCGAGAGCCAGATACGGTTGCGCGTGAGCAGGTCTTCGTATTCGTCGATGCGTCCCGGCATCATGTTCACGAAGCGCTCGACGGCCTTCAGCCAGCCCGGGGGCGGCTCCAGGGACAGGCCCCCGATGCGGAAGTAGCTGGTCATCATCCGCTGGCCCGCCACCATCTCGAAAATCTTGAGGATATCTTCGCGCTCGCGGAAGCAGTACAGGAAGACGGACATCGCGCCGAGGTCAATGGCGTGCGTCCCCAGCCACACCAGGTGCGAGGCGATGCGCGTCATCTCCGTCAGCAGCACGCGGATGTACTGCGCGCGCTTCGGCACTTCGAGGCCCAGCAGTTTTTCCACGGCCAGGCAGTAGCCCAGATTGTTGGAGAGCGGCGCGAGGTAATCGATACGATCCGTCAGGGTAATCGCCTGCGAGTAGGTCTTGGCCTCGCAGGTTTTTTCGATGCCGGTGTGCAGGTAGCCCAGGTCCGGCACGGCCTTGACCACGGTTTCGCCGTCCAGCTCCAGCAGCACGCGCAGCACCCCGTGCGTGGACGGATGCTGCGGCCCCATGTTCAGGACCATGGTCTGTGCGGCGCCGGTGGCGGTCTGTACCGTTGTCATCCTCGGGGTCCTTTTGCCATCCTTCTCAGCGGAATCCTTCCACCGGGAAATCTTTGCGCAGCGGGTGGCCTTCCCAGTCGTCGGGGAGGAGAATGCGGCGCAGGTCGGGGTGCCCGTGAAAGTGCACGCCGAAGAGATCGAAAACTTCGCGTTCCATCCAGTTGGCGCCGGGCCATACGGAGGTCACGGAATCGGCCGCGGGATTGTCGCCGGGGACGCGCACGCGCAGGCGGACCTTGTCGCGCCGGGAAATGGAGGTCAAATGATAGTTGAGTTCGAAGCGCGGCTCGACGGGAAAGCGGTCCACGCAGGTCATGTCGGAAAGCAGGTTGAACTGCAGCTCGGCGTTATCGCGCAGGCACTCGGCGGCGGCACGGAGCAGTTCGCGGGGAACGACGATAGTGGTTTCACCGTGGTATTCGACGACCGACTCGACCGCCCGGGGATTCCATCCGCGCAGCCGCTCGGTTACAACATTAGCGTTTGCTTCCGTATTCTCCATCGCGTATATGTTCCCGGGGAGCCGGCTAGCGGTTCCAGTCGAGAGCGCCCTTTTTCCAGAGATAGAGGTAACCGACCAGCAGGATGGCGATATACAGCACCATCTCCACGAAGCCGAACCACTTCAATTCTCGAAAAATGTAAGCCCAGGGGTACAGAAAGATGGCTTCCACGTCGAACAGGATAAAGACCATCGCCACCAGATAAAATTTGACCGAGAACGGCTCGCGGGCGTCGCCCGTCGGCTCCATTCCGCACTCGTAAGGGAGCTGCTTGGCCCGGCTGGGCCGCCGCCAGCCCACCAGCACGGACAAGCTGACCAGGACGCCGGCGAGCAGAAAGGCCAGGGTAAGGAACAGTAGGAGTGGCGCGTACGCTTGCAGGTTCGGAGCGTTCATGGCGAAGAGGTATAATAACGTCTGACCGCCAAGTGGTCAAATGCACCGTGCGGTCAGAGGGGTTCTGGCGCCGCGTTGGGGCGCGCAAGTGAAGATGGCCTTCGGACATAACAGCAACGCCGTCTTCGACGGCACCACCTACCACGTGCAGACGGAATCGCGCGGTGTCGAGCATCCCATCATTGATAGCATGGTCTATTTCAAGGGCCGCGTTATGCACCGCCGCAAGAACGGCTATGAGGACCTGCTGCCGCTCACCCCGGAGCACGAGGCGGTCCTGCAGCAGCGCGTGGACGCGCAGCATCTGGCGATTGTGGAAGAGATCCGTTCCGGCGCGCTGAAACTCGATCCCGGGACAGCGGCGGCGCCCAAACCTGCGCCCGCTCCCCCCGCGGCTCCTGAGCCGCAGGAGCTGCACCTCGAAGTGCTCAATCCGCGCAACTGGCTGGCCGGCGGGCGCGCCCATCTGAAGGTGCGAGTAAGCCTGCGGCCGTCGCAGACGGCCGTGGCGAGAGCGCGCGTCGCGGCGCAGATCGAAGGCGTGGTGACGCCGCTGGAATTTGTGGCCGAGACGGGGCCGGACGGAAACGCCACGCTGGATTTTCCCATGCCGCGGCTGGGCGGCGGGGAAGCCGTGCTGGCGCTGCAGGCCACGCACGGCGGCGGCAGCGCGCACGTGCGCTTCCAGTTGCGCGCCAAGTCCAAGCCGCCCGCGGCGCAATGAGGAAGGGAAAAATGCCCACAGATCTTTCCATCACGGTGAACGGCGAAGAGCGCCAGGCGCAGCCCGGCGCCACGGTCGTGGACCTGCTGCGCGAACTGGGCCTGCAAGCCGGGCGCGTGGCCATCGAGCGCAACCGCGAAATCCTCCCGCGCGCGGAGTGGACCGGAACGCGCGTCGCGCCCGGCGACCGCTACGAAATCGTGCAGTTTGTCGGCGGCGGATAAACGAAACCTGGGGCGGCGGACCTGGCGGGCGCTCAGAGCCCTTCGAGCAGGTGGCCCATCTTGGCTTTTTTGGTTTTCAGGTAGCCGCGGGAGACGTCGCAGACGCGGGGCTGGCAGGGGACGCGCTCGACGACGCGGATGCCGGCTTCCTCGAGTTGCTTCACTTTTTCCGGATTGTTGGAAAGCAGGCGGATCTTGCGGGCGCCGAGTTTTTTCAGGATTTCCGCGGAAAAGCGGTACTCGCGGACGTCGGCGGCGAAGCCCAGCGATTCGTTGGCTTCGACGGTATCCAGGCCGAGGTCCTGCAGTTCGTAGGCGCGCAGCTTGTTCATCAGGCCGATGCCGCGGCCTTCCTGGGGGAGATAGAGGAGCACGCCGCAGCGTGATTTGCCGATTTTTTCCAAAGAAAGTTCGAGCTGCGCGCGGCAATCGCAGCGCACCGAGGCCAGGACGTCTCCGGTGAGACACTGCGAATGCACGCGCACCAGCGGTGGCGCGCTTCCCCGCAGCGGACCGTGTACCAGGGCCACCGCCTCTTCCAGCGGGCCGCGTCCGGTGAAGCCGTAAATGGTGAAGCGGCCGTAGCGCGTGGGCAGGGCCGCGCGGGCCACCAGGCGCGGCGCCGTGTCCGTCTTTGCCGGCCTTTTCGGTCTTGATTTTGCGCGCATAAGAAACAACCAGTATAACAGGGTCGCGGAAACCCCCCAAAAAGCCGGCGGGGCGCAGGCCCAACCGGTGAGCGGCGCTTTACATCGCTGCGCGGATTGGCTAGCGTTAACGGGAGCCCGCGCCGCGGCCAACCATGGATACGCTATCCTCCATCAAAGAGCTGCTCTTCACCCTCCTGCTCAAGGTGGGCGTGGCTTCCTCGATCGCCGCGCTGCTGGCGCGCTGGACGATGTTCCGCAAGGTGCTTTTCACCGAAGAGCGCGATTCGGACCAGAAGCTCAAGCTGATGTTCTTCATGACCCCGCCGCTGCTCATCGGGGTGACGCTGCGGCTGTTCGGCCTGCCCTACCGCTTCGCCGATCTCACGCTGGAAGGCGCCTTCCTGCTGGGCCTGCTCGGCGGACGCGTGGTGGGGCCGATCGGAGGCGCGATCGTAGCCATTCCGGCGCTGGCGGCGCATGAATGGCTGGCCATGCCCATGGCCTCGGCTGCCGGACTGCTCGGCGGGCTGATCCGCCAGGCCATCCCCAACAAGGAAGACATCTGGAATTTCGGCCCGTTCACCTTTCTGAATATACCGCGGGCCACGGTGCGGCTGATGCGCCAGGCGACGATTTCCTGGGAGCTGCTGCCGCTGTTCACCTGCGTTTGGCTGGAGATCGGGCGCGTGGCGCTGGTGCGCGCCACCAAACCCACATGGCTCTTCGCCATCGACGCGCACCGCGAGTGGGGCATGGGGCTGGACGTGCTGGCCACGCTAATGGCCGTGGCCGTGCCGCTGAAGATCTGGAACAACACGCGCATCGAGATGAACCTGGAGCGGCACCAGCAGCTCCTGCTCAAAGCGCGCATGGACGCGCTGGCCAGCCAGATCAATCCGCATTTCCTCTTCAACACGCTGAACACGGTATCCGCGCTGATCCGCTTCGATCCGGACCGGGCGCGCGTGGTGGTGCTGAAGCTGAGCAATATCTTGCGGCGGCTGCTGCGCAAGCACGAGACATTCGTGCCGCTGCGCGAGGAGCTGCAGTTCATCGACGATTACCTGGATATCGAGGTGGCGCGCTTCGGGCGCGACAAGCTGGAAATCGTCAAGCAGATCGACGAGGAGACGCTGGAGGCCTTCGTGCCCAGCATGCTGCTGCAGCCCATCGTGGAAAACTGCCTGAAGCACGGGCTGGCGCCGAAAATCGACGGAGGGAAGATCCAATTGCGCACCACCACGCGCGAGGGGCGGCTGCACATCGAAATCGAGGACAACGGCGTGGGCATCTCGGAAGAGCGGATGTCCGGGGTGTACGGCGAGGGCATCGGGCTGAGCAACGTGCGCGAGCGCCTGCAGGTGCTCTACGGCGCGGATTTCCACCTGGAGATCCGGAGCCGCCCCGGCGAAGGCACGCTGATCCGCATTGACATCCCCGAAGTGGTCTCCCCGATGCCGACCGTCGGAAGGTAGACGGAACGCCGCGGGTTTCCCTGAAAAGAAAAGAGTTGCGGCATAGAGCCTTTTTCCATGAAAAAGATTTTGTTTAGAAAGACCAAGACTACCCCTACCCCCGGTGTTTTTCGTAAGAGCGGCAAACAATGGGGTTACGGGGCAGGGGTGTCTAAGAGCGGCAAACACAGGGCTTAAAGATGTGTGTTTGCATATTGATGCACAGAAGCGTGGATCAGTGGCCAAGAAAGAAGTTGGTGCGAGGGGCGAGCCAAAGAGCGTGTGATGGGAAGAGGGAAGCGCGGCCGCGCGCCCGAGGGGTGCGCGGGAGGGCGGAGGCGCCGAAAGCATGGAGCATGGTAGCTCGCAAGGTAACGACGTTCAATAATTTACTGAATAGTATTCGAATGGGCTGAGGAAAAGTGTTCGAATGCGGTGGTTGCGAATAGTTCTCGCGGCCTGCGGGGTGCTATTCCGATGGATTGGGGCGGGCTTCTTTGGCGAAGTCTCTGCGCGCGCCCGCGGCCACGAGCGCCAGCCAGCGCGGGTAGGCTTTCTTGAGATCGGCGAGGATGGCGTCGTACGGCACGTCGGGATAGTGACCACGCTGGCTGACGTACTCCATGTGGCGGCGGCCGCCGTCGGCGAACTCGTGGAAGAGCGAATCGTGGCGGCCATCGAACTCCAGGGGGCGCACACCGAAACGCCGGCAGAGGCTGAGGTTGAAGGCGGGCGTAGCCTTTACCCAGCGGCCCGCCAGATGCAGCTCGGTATAGCCGTGCCAGATGAAGAGGTCGCCGCCAAGCAACTCGAGGAGTTTCTTCGTGGACAGGTGGTTGCGCACGTCGGCATAGCCGACCCGCGCGGGGATGCCCAGAGAGCGGGCAGCCGCAGCCAGCAGGGCCGCCTTGGGAATGCAGAATCCGCGCTGGGCACGGAGGCAATCGCTGGCGCGGAAGTAAGAGCGCGCTTCGCCCGCGTAGTAGGGATCGTAGGGAATGGCGTCGCGGACCGCGTAATAGAGCTGTACGGCGCGGGCGACATCATCGGGGGCGCCAGCCGCGGTTTTCTGCGCGAAGTCCCGCACGCCGGGATCGCTGCTGTCGATAAATTCACCTGCTGCCAAGTACGGGGCGAGATTCATGACTCCTCCATAATCGCACAGACCGGAAGTTTTGTGGTACTTGCGAAGGGAGTGGGCGCTAACAGGATGCGGAAGAAGGGCTAGAACAAGAGTAGCGGCCGTTTCCAGGCGGGCAAAACAATGAAAACAAGATGCCGGGCTGAAGCCCGGCATCTACAAAATCGGGAGGAAAAAGAGTTTTTCCGCAGTCTGGTAAGACTGCCGCCTGCACCCCCAGCATTTGCGGGTGTTGCAGCAGATCGCGGGGGAAGCGGAACACAGGCGGGCGAACTGAATCGTCCGCGTGCCAGCGTGCCACCTTTGAAAGCTTCGGAGAGATTCCTCGCTTCACTCAGAATGAAGGTGTTTGGTTGGTCGTCTTTGCGAAAGGTGCGGGTCAGAGGCGGGGTGCGGGGGATTGCGCGAGGATCTGCCGGTAGTAATGCTCGTAGACGGGGATGACGTCGTTGGCGCAGTATTTTTTGCGGGCGTGGATGCGGGCGGTCTGGCCCATCTCGCGGCCGCGGTCGGCGCGGGAGAGGATGTCAATGGCGTGGCGCGCCGCATCCTCGACGTCGCCGGGGTCGATGAGATAGCCGTCCACGCCGTGCTCGACAACTTCGGGGAGGCCGCCGACGTCGCTGGCGATGACCGGGACTTCGCAGGCCATGGCTTCGAGGGCGGCCAGGCCGAAGGACTCGAGTTGCGAGGGCAGGAGGAAAAGATCGGCGAGGCCGAGCTTTTCATAGACGCGGTCGAGCTTGCCGAGGAAGAGCACATCCTTCTGCAGACGCTTTTTGCGCACGAGGAATTCCGCGGCGCCGCGGTCCGGGCCGTCGCCGATGAGCACCAGCTTGGCGGGCATCTTCTCGCGGACCTTGGCGAAGATCTCAATCACGTCGGGGACGCGCTTCACGGGGCGGAAATTGGAGAGGTGCATGAGGATGGGCTCGCCGCCAGGGGCCCATTCGGCGCGCAGGGCGGCGTCGGTGGAGCGGTGGTAGAGGTCGCAGTTTACGAAATTGGGGATAACCTCGATGGGGCGCTTGATGTCAAATTCCTGCAGAGTCTTCTGGCGGAGGTATTGGGAGATGGCGGTGACGCCGTCGCTTTGCTCGATGGAGAAGCGGGTGATGGGCAGGTAGCTGCGGTTGCTGCCGACCAGAGTGATGTCCGTGCCGTGCAGGGTAGTGATGAAGGGCAAGCGGCGGGGCGCGGCCATGGAGCGGGCCAGGAGCGCGCTCACGGAATGGGGAATGGCGTAGTGCACGTGGAGGAGGTCGAGGGATTCGGCCTCGAAGACCTCGAGCATCTTGGTGGCCAGGGCCAGGGTGTAGGGAGGGTGATCGAAGAGCGGGTAGGAGACGACTTCGACCTCGTGGAAATGGATGCGCGCGGTGCCCAGGTCCATGCGGACGGGCGGGGCATAGCTGATGAAGTGAATGTCGTGGCCGCGCGCGGCCAGCTCCATGCCGAGCTCGGTGGCCACGACGCCGGAGCCGCCGTAAGTGGGATAGCAGGTGATGCCGATGCGCATGGTTGTTCGCAGCCGCGAAACGTCCCGAGACACTACCACGCCGCGGCCCGGCTTGCGAGCCCGCGGCACGGGTGCTAGAGTCGCGCGGCGGCGTCTGCGGCCGCGCTTTGTTCCTGATGACCGCAAAGCGGTCAACACTTAGACGCGGGAGCTGGAGAAAACGTGACACGGCTGGCGGGGAAAATCGCGCTGATCACCGGCGGGGGAACGGGCCTGGGGCGCGCCTGCGCCCTGCGTTTTGCCCAGGAGGGCGCGCGAGTGGCGTTGGCTGGGCGGCGCCTGGAGCCATTGGAAAGCGCCGCTGCGGAGATACGCGCCGGGGGCGGAGAAGCACTGGCCATCGCCTGCGACGTGACCCGCGCGGGAGATGCGGCGCGCGCGGTACGCGAAACCGCAGCGCGCTTCGGCGGGCTGCACGTACTCGTCAACAACGCCGGAATGCTGCACGTTTCCAGCGTAGAGAGCATTTCCGAGGACGACTGGGACCGGGTGCTGGAGGTGAATCTCAAGGGGCCATTCCTGATGTCCCGGGCGGCGCTGCCGGAGTTGCGCAAGGCCGGCGGAGGCGCCATTGTGAACATCGGCTCGATTCTGGGACTGGTGGCCATGAAGGAGCGCGCCGCGTACTGCGCCTCCAAGGGGGGAGTGACGCTGCTAACCAAGGCCATGGCCTTGGACCACGCCCACGAAAATATTCGCGTCAACTGCATCTGCCCTGCGATCGTGGAGACGGACCTCGTGAAGGAGCTCTTCACCCGCGCACCTGATCCGGAAGCGGCGCGGCGCGCGCGCCTGGCCACCATTCCCCTCGGGCGCATGGGGCAGCCGGAGGACGCCGCGCATTTGGCCGTGTACCTGGCCTCGGAGGAATCGGCCTGGGTGACCGGGGCGGCCATTCCCCTGGACGGCGGGCTGACCGCGTATTGAAGAAGGAGAGAGGAAGAGACCGCACCGGAACAAGGAGCAGCAGAGCTTATGACATCCAAACTGATCGAGCGGGCCCGCTGGCTGGAGAGAGAGGTGCGCAAGCGGATGAAAGAGAGCAGCGCGACGCAACTGCTGGGGTTTTCGCTGGAGGCGATCGAGGAGGGACGCGCCGTGCTGCGCATGGACATCCGCGAGCGGCACAAGCAAATCCACGGCGTGGTGCACGGCGGGGTGCTGGCGGCGCTGGCGGACAATACCGCGGCGATTGCCGCCTATACCATGATTGCGCGGGGCCGGGAGCTGGCCACGGTGGAAATGAAGATCAATTTCCTGATGCCGGTGGCCGGCGAGCACGCCATCGCGGAGGCGCGGGTGCTACGCGCCGGACGGAATTTTATCGTTACGGAATGCGAGATCCGCACGCGCAAGGGGGAACTGGCGGCCAAGGCGCTGCTGACGTTCGGCGCCGCAGGGGGATATTCGCTGCGGCGGTAGAGTGGAGCGCCCCCGCGGGTTGCCTTCTTGAACCAGCGCTACTCGTTGCCGTTCGAGGAGCTTTCGTCGCCATCTTTGAAGACATACTTGATGGCTTGCTTGAAGACGAGCAGATTGGGGCTGCCGGTCCTGGTCAGCTTGATGCAGTCCCGGTCATACCACTCGATGACGCCGTGCAAGGTTTCGCCATCCAGTAGAACGACGGTCATGGGCAGGCGCGCCTGCATCTGCTTGACCCAGTAAAAATTCTCGGCGTGGGTCACTTCGGGCGGCGCGGGCTTCTTGGTAGGAGCCGGGCCTTGCGGAGTGCGCCCCGGGCCAGAGCCCATCTCCCGCCCCTCCGGGAAACCCGGACGGAATAATCTACGGTTCACCATGGAAACTCCTCGACGAAATACAACCAGGTGAGATCTAACTCTGAGGATAAGACGCGCCGCAATGCATTTTGGTTACCTCCACAAAGTATTTTCGTGAAGTGCCGCGGAGTTAGCGCGGCGGTCAGCGAGGCCGGGGAGTAGCGGAGGGCCGGGCCGGGGTGGCGGCTGCGAGTTCCGTGGCCAGGGCGTCCAGGCCGAGTTGCCGGTTGAGGTTGCGGCGGGCGCCGGCGGCCAGTTCGTCCATGCCGGCGATGGCGCGCTGGACCCAGGGGGCGTCCACGGCGCGGCTCAGGGCTTGCAGTTCGCGGGCCAACGCGGGATTGCGCAGCAGCGGCTGCTGCACCCCGGCGGTGAGCTCCAGGAGGTCGGTCAGGAGCATATAGAAGACCGCGAGCTGCTGGTCGAAGGAGGTCTCGCGGCTCTTGGCCAGGGCGGCGGTTTCCGCGAAGAGCTGGGCAAAGCCCTGGCCGCGCGCGGCGCATTCCAGAATGCGCAGGGCGTCGCGGCGCAGCTTCATTTCGACTTCCACATCCATGGCCATGGCCAGGCCGGGGCTGCCTTCGGAAAGCTGCGCGGCAAGCTTCAGGTCGGCGGGCGTGCATGCGGGCTGTTCGCCGGGAGGCAGCTTGCGCAGCAGCTCTTCGACCTCGGAGGTCTCCAGCGGCGCAAAATGGAACTGCAGACAGCGCGAGACGATGGTCAACAGCAGCGCGGTGGGGGACGGCGCCAGGAGGATCAGGGTGGAAGACTCCGGCGGCTCTTCCAGGATTTTCAGGCAGACGTTGGCGACGTCCCAGCGCATGGTCTCTGCGCCGTCCAGGATGAACACCCTGCGCTTGCCCTGGGGCGCGAAGTAGGCGGCGCGCTGCATGGCGCGGATCTGCCCGATGCGCAGCATGGGCCGAGCCACCGGAGTGCGCAGACGCACGGGGTCCGGCACGAGGGCCCACACGTCGGGATGGGTCTGCAGGATGAGGGGCATGCGCTCGACCAGCGCAGCGTCGGCGCTTTCGCCGCGTTCGGTGAGCCCCTGGGCGATGAGCGGCTCGGGCTGCGCCAGCAGGCCGATGCGGCGGCAGGGATCGCATGCGCCGCAGAAATCATCGGTCATCCGCTCGCAGTTGGCGGCCTGCGCGAACATGCGCGCCAGGGTGAATTTGCCGAGGCCGCGCGGCCCGGTGAAAAGCAGCGCGTGGGGCACGCGTCCGGTGCGCAGGGCGCCGCGCAGGGCGGCCACGATGCGCGGGTTGCCATGAAAGTCGGAGAAGGGCATCGCTCAGCCTCGCTCCGCGGGGGCCGGGGCGGAGCCGAGGACGGGCTCGACCGCCGCGAGCACGTCGCGGGCAATCTCTTGCGGGGAGCGCATCGTGCCGCGCGCCGCGTCGATGCACTCGATGCACACCCAGCCGGGGCGCCGTGTCAGCTCGTCGTAGACGGCCGCGGCCTCTTCCAGGTGGCGAATGCTGGCCTCCTGGATATCGTGGCGCGCGGTGGTGTAGGCGCGTTCGGCCTTTTGGGCGATGAGAGTCTGTGCCTGGCGCGGCGGTACACGCAGGTAGATCACGCGGGCCTCGCGCGGCAGCGCATAGATGGTGTATTCCAGATGCTCGATCCAGGCGATGAAGGCATCGCGTCTCTCGCGCGGCGCGCGGGCGGTCTGGTGCGCCAGATTCGAGGCGATATAGCGGTCGGCAAGAACGACGGTACCCGCCGCCAGGGCCGCTTCGATGCGCGGGCGGGCCTCGAAGCGGTCGCCGGCATAGAGCAGCGCGGTGAAATGCGGGTCCACGGTTTCCAGGGGGCCGAATTCGCCGTTCAGGAACTGCGCGACCATCTGGCCGAACCACGACTCGTACTGCGGAAAGCCCACGCGCACGACGGTGTGGCCGCGGGCCACGAGCGCCTTTTCCAGCAGCTCGACCTGCGTGCGCTTGCCGCTGCCGTCGATCCCCTCGACGGCGATGAGTTTGCCCGAATGGGACATTGGCGAAGTCAGCGCCAGTCTAACCGCAGACGCGGGCCTCTGCAACGCCGCGCATGTTAGGATTCTGTCCGGGATGAGCAGTCCTGCCATTGCCGAGAATCTGCGGGAGATCCGGGAGCGCATGGCGCGCGCGGCGGCCCGCGCGGGCCGCCGCGCAGAGGAGATTACGCTGATCGGGGTGTCGAAGACGCACGCCGCGGAAGCGATTCGCGAGGCCTTCGCCGCCGGGGTGCGCCACTTCGGGGAAAACCGCGTGCAGGAGTGGGAAGGGAAGCGCGGCGCCGTCCAGGATTTGCCGGCGACGTGGCACCTCATCGGCCACTTGCAGAGCAACAAGGCCGCGCGGGCCGCGCGGCTTTTTGATAGCGTGGACTCGCTGGACGATGCCGTTCTGGCGCTGCGGCTGGACCGGGCGCGGGCGGAAATGGCCGCCGCAAAGAAACTGCGCGTGCTCATCGAAGTGCGTGTCGCGCCGGAAGAGACCAAGAGCGGGGTTGCGGAGGCGGGACTTGGGGCGCTGGGAGAAAGGATTTGCGCGTTGCCGCAGCTCGATCTGGCCGGGCTAATGTGCATCCCGCCGTTCCTCGAGGATCCCGAGCAGGTGCGGCCGTATTTCCGGCGGCTGCGCGAACTGCGCGATGCTCTGGCGCAGCGGCTGGGGCGGCCGCTGGAGGCGCTGTCCATGGGCATGTCGCACGATTTTGAAGCGGCCATCGAAGAGGGGGCCACGGAAGTGCGCGTGGGCACGGCGCTCTTCGGCGAACGTCCAGGGACATAAGGAGAGTGGCCGCTTGCTTGACATTCGCCAACGCGATGGAAGCGTCACCTTGTCCGTGCGGGTGCAGCCGCGCGCCAGCAAGGACGAGATTGCCGGGGTGATGGGCGAGGCCCTGAAGGTGCGGCTGCAAGCGCCGGCGCTGGAGGACCGCGCCAACGAGGCGCTGTGCGAATTCCTGGCGCGGCTTTTGAAAACGCCCAAGTCGGCTGTTAGAATCGTGAGTGGAGCGCGCAGCCGCACGAAGCGCGTGGAAATCCGCGGGGTGACGCCGCAGCAGGTGCTGGCGCTGCTGGTGCACGAGGCCTAGGAAGCTGCTGGAAGAAAAATCTCAGGGTTGTCATTTGGAGCTACCGCGACCATGACTGCCGACCTATCCGCGATCCAGAGTGACCTGCGGGCCGCCAAGCTCGACGGGTGGCTGTTCTACGATTTTCGGGGGCGCGATCCCATCGCGCAGCGCATTCTGCAGTTGCCCGAGGGCATGCGCACGCGCCGCTGGTTCTACTACGTGCCGGCCAAGGGCCGCCCGCGCAAGCTGGTGCACCGCATCGAGCAGGCTTCGCTGGCCGCGCTGCCCGGAGAGACGCTGTACTACGCGGCGCAGGAGGAGCTGCAGAAGAATCTGCGCAAGCTGCTGGGGCGGGGCGGGCGCACCGCCATGCAGTACTCGCCGAAAAACGCCATTCCCTACGTCTCCATGGTGGACGCCGGCACGATCGAGCTGGTGCGCGGCGCCGGGGCCAAGGTGGTCAGCTCGGCGGACCTGGTGCAGAAGTACGAAGCCTGCTGGAGCGCCGCGCAGCTGGAGTCGCACCTGGCGGCCGGCCGCGAGATCGACCGCATCGTGCGGGAAGCCTTTGCCTATGTGACGCGGTGCGTGCGCGAGAAGAGAACCATCACGGAATACGACCTGAAGCTGTGGTTTCTGGCGCAGTTCGATGCCGCCGGCCTCACTGCCGACCAGGGGCCGGACATCGCGGTGAATGCGAATGCCAGCGACCCGCACTACGGACCCGGGCCTGAGAATTCCTCGCCAATCCGCGAAGGAGATCTGCTCCTTCTGGACATCTGGGGGAAGCAGAAGAAGCCGGGAAGCGTCTATTACGACATCACCTGGACGGGTTACTTGGGCGTGAAGGTGCCGGAAAAGTACGCCAAGATTTTCAACATTGTACGCGCCGCGCGGGACCGAGCCGTGGAATTTGTGCGCAAAGGATTGGCCGCGGGGAAGCCGCCCGAGGGCTGGCAGGTGGACAAGATTGCGCGCGGGGTGATCGAAAAGGCCGGGTACGGCAAATATTTCTTTCATCGCACGGGGCACAGCATCGGGGAAGAAGTGCACGGCAATGGCGCGAACATAGATGGCTGGGAGACGCACGACGTCCGGCACCTGATCCCGCGCACTTGCTTCTCGATCGAGCCGGGAATCTACCTTCCGGAATTTGGAATTCGCAGCGAAATCAACGTTTACGTGACGGAGCGCGAAGCGCGCGTCACCGGCGCGGTGCAGACGGAACTGCCCGCGCTGCTGGCGGAGCGATGACCGAAACCAACATGCCGAACAACGGAGATTTTCTCGCCCATTCGAAGCGCGAAGGCTACGCCCTGGCCCTGGCCGTGGCCGGGTGGGCGGTGCCCGGCCTGGGCCACGCATTGCAGCGCATGTGGGGCCGCGCGCTGACCTTTTTTCTCTGTGTGGGGCTGCTGGTGGTCGTAGGGGCGCGCGCGCGGGGCAACGTCTTCACAGCGGGGCCCGGCGACGCCTTCGACACCCTCGGGTATGTCGCGGACCTGGGCACCGGAAGCTTCTATCTGGTGGCGCGCGACATGGAAACGGACGGTGCGGATGTTTCGCGTTCCGGGGGAGATTACGGTACGCGTTTTCTGGCCACTGCCGGCGTGCTGAACCTGTTGGCGGCGCTGCACGCCTACGAAACCGCGCGCGGACGAAAGGCCTGACGGAATTCCCCCATGACACTCACACACCTGCACGGCATGCTGCTGTTCGCGCTAATCGTTTCGGTGGCCTTCGGCTTTCTCAGCCGGCGGCGCCCGCTGGACCGCGTGAAGTACATCGTGTGGTCGCTCTTCCTGTTTCTGCTGGTGGGCATCGGCATCGGCTGGGCCATGTATCCCTTCTCCCGGTGAATTGCCGCGCAACCGAGGAAACGCAGGAATTGCGCGTGGCTGCGCGAATTGACAGAAATTTTCCGCGAATGCTACAGTGGATTGGTTCAGCCGAGGTAGCTCAGTGGTAGAGCAGCCGATTCGTAATCGGCAGGTCCGGGGTTCAAATCCCCGCCTCGGCTCCAGATTTTTTCTAACTTACTTCTTTTCAATCAGTTATCTCATCCAATTTTGTACCCGCTAAAAACTCAGGGTTCCGAGAGAGGCGGCGGCCGCCTTCGTCCTAGTCTTGCGCGCCGATTACGGCCTGGCCGAGGGCAAGGCCGCCATCGTTGGGCGGGACAATTCTGTGGGTCAGCACTTCGAAATCAGCCTGGAGGAGGCGAGCCTTTGTTAGCTGGAGGAGGAGCACATTTTGAAAGACTCCTCCGGTGAGAGCGACGCGCTGAATTCCGGTTTCTCCGCGCAAGCGGTTGCAGACGCTAACGGCGCAATCCGCGACGGCGGTGTGAAATCGCGCGGAGATCACGGCCGGCGGAATCCCGCCCAGCAGTTCACGGACGATGGACCGGAGAACCGGGGAGGAGTCCATCCCGATCTCCCCTTCGCCGGACAGGGCAAACTGGTAGCCCTCCACGGGCTGCGATTCCGCGCGCATTTCGAGTTCGATGGCGGCCTGAGCTTCGTAGGATGCGAAGTGGCAGATTCCAAGCAGCGAGGCCACGGCGTCGAAGAGACGTCCCATGCTGCTGGTCTGGGCGCAGTGGAATCCCGTCTCCATCTGCCGTTGCAGGACGGCGAGTTCCTGCACGGAAGCGGCGGCCACGCAAGGCAGCTCCGGGAGCCAGGGGATTCCGGCGGCGTGCAGGTGCGCGAGAGCGATGCGGTAAGGACGTTTCACAGCGGCGTCGCCGCCCGGGAGCGGCACATAGTTCAGGTGTGCCGCCCGGCGGAAGGAAGAATAGTCCGCGAGGAGAATCTCGCCGCCCCAGATCGCGCCATCGGTGCCGTAACCGGTGCCGTCGAAAGACACCCCGATGACCGGTTGCGAACCATCCAAGCCGTGCTCGGCCATCAGGGAGGCGACGTGGGCGTGATGATGCTGGACCTGCAGGAGCGGAATCCCATGCTCTTCCGAAAATTTCGTGGCCCAGCGCGTGGACAAATATCCAGGGTGGAGGTCGCAAATCACACGCTGCGGCGTGCAGCGAAAGAGGGACTGCAAATGGGAAAGGCTGCGCTCGAAGGCTTGCTGTGTTTCCAGGTTTTCCATGTCGCCGATGTGCGGGCTCAGGTAGGCGTAGCGGCCTTTTGTCAGGCAGAAGGTGGATTTCAACTCCCCGCCGACAGCCAGCACGGCCTCTGCGCTCCGGGGGAGCCGCACCGGCAACGGAGCATAGCCCCGAGCCCGCCGCAGCGGCAGCTCGCGGCCCTCGTGGATGCGGGTGACGGAGTCGTCGCAGACCACGTGAATTTCGCGGTTGTGGAGGAGGAAGAGATCGGCGAGTGGGGAGAGGCGCTGGATGGCTTCCTCGTTGACTCTGCAAATCGGCTCATCGCTCAGGTTGCCGGAAGTCATGACCAGGGGCCGGTCCGTGAGCAGGAGATGATGGAGCGGAGAGTAAGGCAGCAGGAAGCCAAGAAGAGCAGTGCCGGGAGCCACAAAGGGGGATAGAGGGGTGCTTTCCTTCCGACGCAAGAGGAGGATGGGCCGTTCGCGGCTGGTCAGAAGGGCCGCTTCCTCTTCGCTGACTTCCGCGAATTGGCTAACCTGCTCCAGATCGCGAGCCATGACGGCGAAGGGCTTGTCGCCGCGGCCCTTGCGGGAGCGCAATTCGCCGACGGCGTCCGAATTAGTGGCATCACAGGCCAGGTGGAATCCGCCGATGCCCTTGATGGCGACGATGCGGCCGGCGGCGAGGGCCTGGCGGACGGCCTCCAGTGCGGCTGGCCCCACCTGGTTTCCGGGATGCAGCCACACGTGGGGACCGCAGACGGGACAGGCGTTGGGCTGGGCATGATAGCGGCGATTGAGCGGGTCCCGATATTCCGCGGCACAGGCGGGGCACATCGGAAAGGAAGCCATGGTGGTGAGGGGGCGGTCATAAGGGATGTCCCGAATAATGGTGAAGCGGGGACCGCAGTTTGTGCAATTGATGAAAGGATAGAGATAGCGGCGGTCAGCGGGGTCGAACAACTCCTGCAAACAATCCGGACAGGTGGCCACGTCGGGGGAGACGGGGGTGCTCGGCCCCGTCTGCGCCGTACTCTCGTGAATCTCGAAAGAAGAGCTGCCTTGGGGTGCGACGGATTGGACGTGGACGGAATCGATGTGGGCCAAGGGCGGGAGTTGCGACTGCAGATCGGAGTGAAACTGTCGTAGAGCGTCGGGCTGGCCCTCGACCTCGATGTGGACTCCGTCGGAGCGATTGGCCACAAAGCCACACAAACGGTGGCGAGACGCGAGGGTGTAGATGAAGGGGCGAAAGCCGACTCCCTGCACCACCCCCTGCACCAGCAGCCGCCAGCGCGCCATGTCGTTCATGGATGAGGGGCCATAGTAAGCCGCAGATAGAGCAAGTTCATGCCACAAAACTGGAGACTTGCCTTGGTCATGCTCAGGTCCTAAAGGAGGATTGTGCCATGGCGCCCAATACTCCTGCACCGCTTTCTCCCCAGAAGCAACTGCAGGCACGGCGAAATGATGGCTGGATTTCTGCGGCGCGGGAGTCCGGGATTCCGAATCCCCGCCTGGGCTCCCTTGCAATTCCCGCCGCAGCCGGCGGGTATAACTCACCCACTTAACTGCGCGGATTCCAACTGGCGTAGAAGTCGTTGGAGTCGATGGGCTTGCTGTTGATGCCGAGCTGCAGGATCTGCATCTGGCTGGCGCGGTCGAAGACTTTGCCGGGGAAGAAGAACTTGGTGAGCATGCGCACGCCCCCGAAGGCCACGCCGAAGACGATGGCCACAACTAGGATGACGCCGGTGCCCAGGATAGTGTTGACGACCATGACCGGCCAGGGCGCATCGGTAAGAGTCTGCGATTTTTCGTTCCAGGTGACATTCGTTTCATAGCGCACGGCGTCGAGAAGGGCTTGCGAGCCACGCGGGACGCCTGCTGCGGGGGCCAGAACCAGCGAGAGCAGGGAACCCTTGCGCCGCAGAGGCAGCTCCGCCGGCGGCGCCACGGAGCGCAAAGCGGTTTCGATGTGCTTCTGGTGGAGTCCCGCGGCTTGTGGCGTGGGGTATTCGAACAGCAGCACCAGGGACTCTTCGCGGCCGAGGCGGTAGCGGGCCAGCATGACCTCCGCGCCGGAAGCGAACCCGGCCTTGTCCGCAAGCGCCGCGATCTCGGGTTTCCCGAGAGCCACGGCCTCGGCGCGGAGCCCCGCCGGGCCAAGGAAATACTTTTCCGTACCGCTGAGCTTGCCGCGCAACGGGAGATAGGTGCGAATGGGAGGCAGCGGAGTCTTGTCGGCGGTGCGCGCGAGAGTGGCCGCCAGCGCGCGCAGATCGGCGAGCGAGGCGCCAGCGAGCCCGCGGGCTTCCAGGAGCGAAGCGCCGGAAAGGATCAGCGCGGTGTCGCGGCTCACCGCAGCGTACTCCGCCAGATCGGAATCCGCCATCTCCGGGGTGCGCAGATAGGTGAAGGCGGCGTAAGCGCCGCTCGGATCGTGCAGTTGGTAAAGGGTCAGGGTCAGCGTGCGTCCGCTGCTGGCATAGGCACGGCGGGTCACGCCGTCCAGCCCGGCTTCCTGCAGGACAGCCACGGCTTCGCCCGAGGGCTTGCCGGGAGCATCCACGGCGGTCTTTACCGCGGGTGCCGAGGAACTCCAGCCCCCGAAATGGTCGGGCAGGCCCTGCTGGGCGCGGAGAGCCGGGGCCAGGCAGAGGCCGAGAAGAAACACGAAGATAAGAGCGCGACGCATGGGTACAGTTATATTAGACACTAACAGACTACTGTTGGTTGCGTGATTGTTCAACTGCAGCGGCCGGGGCATGCGGGCGGGGGGGGGCATTCCGTGCCGGGAGGTTGTAGGTCACACTGTTGAGGCTTTTGAGGTAGCTGGCGACACCCTGGTAGAGGCCGTCGGCAACACGCTGCCGGTAGTCGGGCTTCTTGAGCAGCTTTTCGTCCGCGGGATTGCTGAGGAAGGAGATCTCCGTCAGGATCGAAGGCATATCCGCCCCGATCAGCACCACGAAGGGGGCCTTGCGCACGCCGCGGTTCTTCACCCGGCGGCTGGTCTTCTGGACGCGCTGGGCCAGAGAATCCTGGATGTCCGAAGCCAACTCGCGCGACTCTTCGATCTTTTCCGTGCGCGCGATCTTCTTGACCAGGTCCTGCAGTTCGTGGACGCCGCCGCTGGCCATGGCGTTTTCGCGGGCGGCCACGTCCATGGCTTCGGGCGAGCCACGCAGGTTCAGGTAGTAGGTTTCCACGCCGCGGGCCGCGTGATCGTGGCTGGAGTTGGCGTGGATGGAAATGAAGAGGTCAGCCTTGGCCTCGTTGGCGATTTCCGTGCGCCGCTCGAGGGGCACAAAGGTGTCGTCCGGGCGCGTGAAGATCACCTCCGCGCCGGGCAGCTTCTGTTCGATGACCTTGCCGAGGCGCAGGGCGATGTCCAGGCAGAGATCCTTCTCCAGCAGGCCGGTGGGGCCAATGGTGCCGGTGTCGTGGCCGCCATGTCCGGCATCAATCACGATACGCCCGATCTTCAAGCCCAGGGTGCGGGTGAGGGTGGCCTGGCCGTCGCGTGTTGGCAGCGGGGCACTCGGCGGGACGGCGTCGCGTTCCGGCCCGGCGGCTCCGTCCTTGCGGCTGTGCGTCAGGGAACTGTTATTCACCGCCGGGGAATCGTGCGCCGCGCCGCGAATCCTGGAATCCGCTAGTTCGGCGGAGCGGGCCGCGGCGGTATCCGCGGGCTCAACGGGAATCTTCCTGGCCACGGCGGGCTGCAGTGCGGGCTTCGCGGCTGTTTTTTCGGCGACGTTTTCGGGCGCGCCTTCCAGGCGGGTCTTGCGCGCCGCACGCAACGCCGCCGCGGAGGCATACAGGTCCACCGTCAGGCGCGGGGGATTATCGCTGACCGCCGCGGTATAGCCGCGCACGCCGGCGACATCCAAAACCATGCGCACGGTGCCCGCGTGATTCTGAGCCATGCGTACGGCCTTTAGCATCTCCCCGCTCACCGTGATCGTGCGGCTGGCCATTTCCGGGGTCAGCCGCGCAGCTTGCAAATCGAAATAGATACGGTCCGGATTGCGGATGCGCGCCGAGGTGTAAGTGACTTTGTCTTCGAGGTCGACGACCACGCGCGCGGAATTGGCCGTTATGGTCGTGGAGATCCCCTTGACGCGGGGAATTTCCATGGAAGCGGAGGGGGAGGGGGCTGCCGCTGCGGGCTCGGCCACCGCCGGCTCTTCCTTCATCTTGGCGGAGCGCGCGGGGGCTTCCTTTGTAACTGGGACCGCGAAGCGGTCAACGGGCGTGCCGGGAGGCGCCGGTAGTTCACCGCGCTGCAGCAAGGCCAGTTCGGCAAGCGCTTCCTGGGCTTCGCGGCGCCGCGGCGAACGGCGGTAGCGCTTCAGAAACTCTTCATAGGTTTTCGCCGCCAGCGCGGGATCGCCAAGCTGGTCTTTCTGCAGGTGCGCCATGCGCAACATGGCGTCGCTGCAGGAGTGGCTCGCGGGATATTCGTGCAGCAGAAACTGGTAGGTGTCCACGGCGGCCTGGAAATATCTGCGTCCGAAGCGGTCGCCCATCTCGGCATTCAGTTCGGCCACCGCCAGCAGCGCGTCCGGCACTTCCACGGCGTGCGGAGTGATCAGATAGACGCGGCGATAGGTGGAAACGACCTGCTTGTATTCGGCCAGAGTACGCTCGGCGAGCGGCTTGCTGTTCAGCGCGGCGCGCTGCTCTTCGCCGCGGGAAAACTGGGATTGCGCGGCTTGGCGCTTAAGGTCGGTGGTGTGGGTGGCGAAGGCGGGAAGGGTCAAGACAAAAGACAGCGAAGCGGCGGCGAAAGCCGCGCGAAGCCTGCGGCAGGTAAGCAATTCGAGCACGCCTAACATCTTCCCCCAACCCCTAATCGTTCCTGAAGATGATGCGGCCCTGGGCGTCCGTCTCCTTGTGGATGGCGCGCGAAAAAGTCCATCCCGAAGCAAGGCGGCCGGAGCCAGGCCGGAAATACGCATTCTGCACTTTCTGGACGTAATCCCGCGTTTCGCGGAATGGGGGAATCCCACCGTGGCGATCCACGGCCCCCTCACCCGCATTGTACGCCGCCAGGGCCAAATCCAGGTTGCCTTTGTATCGTTGTAGCAACCTCTTCAGATAGCGTACCCCGGCGTCCACATTTTCCTGCGGGTTGAACGCGTCGTCCACTCCAAATCGTTGTGCCGTCACTGGATGCAATTGCATCAGTCCCACTGCACCGCGCCGCGACACCGCCGAAGGATTCCAGCCGGACTCGGTCTGAATCACCGCGCGGACCAGTGCGGGGTCCACGTTGTGCCGGTCGGCGGCCTCCCGCACGATGCGCTCCGCCCCGTCGCGGTCGAGATGTACGGCCGGCCGGGACTGGCCGATAAGCGAGGGCGCAGGAGGGAGGTAGATGGCCGAACGTGGCTTTGCGGGAGTACCCTTGACGAGAGCTGGGGTGTTGCCGTTGATGAACAACCGCCGGCCGCTCTCGTCATGGACCGCAGCGATCTGGGCGCTCCCCGGAACAGCAAGCAAGAGCTGTATTCCCAGAAAGATAGAGCCCGTTATGGTTATGCGATGTGCCATCGAACCCTGGGAAAGGCAAAACGATTTCCGTTACCGTAGCCCTATAGAAACCCGTGCCCAAGGCAGGGGTGTGTCTCCTGTCGGACACGTTTCTAGCGCTGCCCAAAATTATAACAACGGGTCAAGAAGGGAGGGGAGGGTCTGCAAGGTACTTTTTAGGGCGGATGTGTCCTTTCCGCCAGCCTCGGCCAGATCGGGTCGGCCACCCCCGCTGCCGCCGACTAGCTTGGCCAGGGCCTGAACCAACTTTCCGGCATGGACACGATTGGTCAGGTCCTTTGTAACTCCAACAATTAAAGATACTTTTCCGTCGTCTACGGTTCCCAGGGCGACCACGCCAGAGCCTAGTTTCTGGCGCAGACTATCCACCAACTGGCGGAAGCTCTCCCGGTCTACCCCGGTCACTTCCTCGGCTATGACCTTGACCCCCTTGACCAACTGAACCCGGCTGGCTAGCTCGTCCATCTGGCCAAGAGCCCCCTTGCGTTTCTGGGCCTCCAGTTCCTTTTCCAAGTGCCGGGCGGTGTGGGTCAGCTTCTCCACCGTGGCCCGAAGGGCCTCCTCGCCCACGTTCAGGGCGCCGGCTATCTGGGTCAGGAGCTGGGCCTGGTGCTGGTAGTGCTCCAGGGCTCCGGTTCCGGTGACGGCCTCGATACGGCGGACGCCCGCAGCGACGGACTGCTCGCTGACGATCTTCAGGACGCCGATGTCGCCGATGCGCCGCACGTGCGTGCCGCCGCACAGCTCCTTGCTGTAGAAGCCGCGCGGCGCGCGCGGATCGGGAATCGTCACCACGCGGACGTTGTGCTCGGGATACTTGTCGCCGAAGAAAGCCAGCGCGCCGGAAGCCAGGGCATCCTCGAGCGAGGTGACGGCGGTCTCGATCTCGGTGTTCTGGCGGATCTCGTCGTTGACCTGCTGCTCGATCTCGCGCAGTTCTTCGGGAGCCACATGGGTAAAGTGGGAAAAGTCGAAGCGCAGACGCTCCGGGGCATTCAGCGAGCCGGCCTGCTTCACATGCACGCCGAGGATGTTGCGCAGGGCTGCGTGCACCAGGTGCGTGCCGGTGTGGTTGCGCTTGATCTGCTCGCGGCGCGCGGCGTCTACGACCACCGCCACGCGATCGCCCGTGCGCAGCGTCTCCTTGGCCACGATCTTGTGGGCGATGAGCCCGGCGACGGGGTAGTAGGCGGCCTGTACATCCGCGAGCAGCAGCGATTCGGAATTGTCGTAAAACGCTCCGATGTCGGAGACTTGCCCGCCCGATTCCGCGTAGATCACGGTGCGGTCGAGGACGATCTCGGCGGTTTCTCCGGCGTTGATCTCGTGCACCAGGCCGCGTTTGGTCACGATGGCCTCGATGCGGCAGTCGCGCGTGTTGGTAGCCTGGTAGAAGTCGGCTTCGGTGCGGAAGGTCTCCGCCAGCTTGGCGTAGGCCGGATTGGCCGCTTCCTTTGTTCCGCCCTTCCAGGAGGCACGCGCCCGCGTGCGCTGTTCGTTCATGGCCCGGTCGAAACCCGCCTCGTCGAACTGGATGCCCAGGTCGCGTGCGGCGTCCAGAATGAAATCCATGGGCAGGCCGTAGGTATCGTAGAGGCGGAAGGCGCTTTCCCCGGTGTAGATTGCCGGGGCGGCGGTTTTCTGGGCCGCCAGCGGCTTCAATTCGTCTTCGAGCTTGCGCAGGCCGATGTCCAGGGTGTGGCTGAAGCGCTTCTCTTCGCTGAGAACGATCTCCGGCACGCGCGCCGCGGCCGCTTCCCGCAGCTCGGGATAAGCATCGCCCATCAGTTCGCGCACCGCGTGCACCATTTCGAAGAGGAACGGCTGGGTCACTCCCAGCAGCCTCCCGTGGCGGATGGCCCGGCGCATGATCTTGCGCAGGACGTAACCGCGCCCTTCGTTCGAGGGCAGGACGCCGTCCGTGATGAGAAAAGTCGTGGCCCGCGCGTGGTCTGCGATGATGCGCAGGGAAGCAGCGCCGCCCTTGCCGGCCTCCATCTTCAGTTCCTTCTCGAAATTGACCCCGCAAAGTTCCGCGGCGCGCTGCATCAGGGGCACAAAAAGATCGGTGTCATAGTTGGAAATCTTGCCCTGCACCACCGCGGCCAGGCGCTCGAGGCCCGCTCCGGTATCGACTGACGGCTTAGGCAACGGGGTGAAATTGCCGGTGGCGTCGCGATTCCATTGCATGAAGACGAGATTCCAGATTTCGACATAGCGGCCGCAATCACAAGGAAACTTACAATCGGTGTGGCCTTGCTCAGATGCCGCAGGCCCCATGTCGTAATGAATCTCACTGCACGAGCCGCACGGACCTGTATCGCCCATGCTCCAGAAGAGTTCTTTGATTCCCCTATCTCCTGAAAGAGAAAGGATCCGTTCAGTTGGCGCACCCATGGCCTTCCAAGAATTCAGGGACAGGTGATCAAGGCCGATCTGAACGCCAGGAGCCATATCTGCGCCGCCAAACACCGTGAAGTACAGTTTGCCGACGGGGATGTCGAACCATTTGGGCGAAGTGAGCAGTTCCCATGCGTAGGCGATGGCTTCTTCTTTGTAGTAATCGCCGAAGGAGAAGTTGCCAAGCATCTCGAAAAAGGTGTGGTGGCGCTTGGTGAAGCCGACATTTTCCAGGTCGTTGTGCTTGCCGCCGGCGCGCACGCATTTCTGGGCGGTGGTGGCGCGCTTGTAGTCGCGCTGCTCCAGCCCCAGGAAGACGTCCTTGAACTGGTTCATGCCGGCGTTGGTGAACAGCAGCGTGGGGTCGCCGATGGGCACGAGCGAGGAGCTGCGCACCCTGCGATGGCCCTGGCCCTCGAAGTAGCTCAGAAATTTTTCGCGGATCTCGTTGCCGGTCACGGATACCTCAGTGGAAATCCACCCACAATTCATTATCGCAGAGGGAGAAGAGATGCCGCAATTGGAAGACGGGGCGCCGGGAGGTCCGGTGGGACTTATGTCACAGCGCGGGTTGCCAGCCGGGTTGTAGGCTTTCCGTGGAAGCCGTACGGGGGCAGCAGAACCCAGCCCTCGAAGGAGAGAAGATGGCCAGCGCACCCGTGAGTAATACGAGCAAGCCGCGGTGGCTCGACGCGAAGACACAATCCATCATGGAGCGCACCATCACGCGCGAGAAGGCGCTCTCCACGCTGCTGATGACCTACATCCTGACCGGGCTGGCCTTCATGCTCTTGCCGGGAACCTTTCTCGGCGTCTGGAACCTGATTTCCATCAGCAAGCTGCAGGCGGCCCAGTCGGTGGCTCCCGGCTGGATTCAGGCGCACGGTCACGCCCAGATCTTCGGCTGGGTGGCGACGTTCATTCTAGGCATCGGTTTTTATTCCATCCCCAAGCTGCGCAAGATGCAGCCGTTTTCGCTCTGGCGCGCATGGGTTTGCTGGGTGCTGTGGACGACGGGCGTCCTGCTGCGTTGGGGCGCGACCATCCAGCCCTGGCACTGGCGCGCGCTGCTGCCCCTTTCCGCGTTGCTCGAGCTGGCGGCCTTCGCCCTGTTTTTCTTCACCATCGGCCCCGCGCATGCCACCATCAAAAATGAAAAAATGGCCTGGGACACCTGGGTGTATGTGGTCATTGCGGCCACGGCCGGACTGCTGCTCACCCTGCTCCTCCAGGTCTTGGAAACATTCTCGCTCGCGCTGAGTGGCGCCTCTCCCGCCTTTCCGCATCTCTTCGACCAGCGCTATCTCGTCGTCGCCACCTGGGGATTCCTCGTGCCGATGGTCTGGGGATTCAGCGCCCGCTGGGTGACCGTGTTTCTCGGGCTGCGGCCGCTGCGTTCGAGGCTGCTGACTCTGGCCGTCGTGGCGAATTCTCTCGGCGTCCTGGCTGCGCTTTTCGGAGCCTTCGCCCTGGCCGCCGATGTGCTCCTCGCGGGCGCCCTCTGCGCGGGAGCGGCGATCCGCATCTTCGAACCGCCGGTGAAAACGCCCAAGGTTGGCGGCGTGCATTCCAGCTTTCCGTATTTCGTGCGGAGCGCCTTCGTCTGGCTGGGCATCTCCGCGCTGCTGGGCATCTGGGCCTCGCGGAATCTCCTGGGGAGCGCCGGGATTCTGGGGGCTTCGCGGCACGCCCTGACCGTCGGCTTCGTCGCGGCCATGGTGTTCAGCGTGGGGCAGAGGATTCTGCCGTCGTTCTGCGGAATGCGCGTGCTGGCCAGCCCGCGGCTGATGTTCGCCGGGCTGGCGCTGTTGATGACCGGCTGCACGCTGCGGGTCGGCTCGGAAATCCTGGCCTATCAGAACTTCGCAGCCTGGGCCTGGAAGCTCCTGCCCGTCTCCGCCATCATCGAAATGACCGCCGTGACGCTCTTCGCGGTCAATCTTGGCTGGACGTTCCTGCGCCCGCCGGTCGTCGCACCCAGCCCGCTCACCCAATTTGCGGAGTAATCCTGATCCGCAGGGGCGCGATCCAGCGTGCCCTTACGGCGGTGAGCCGGAACGATTGCGCGCCGTTGATCCTTACGCGGACTCTCCGGATGCATCTCCCATGTCCGGAACATCTTCCTTGGTCATGGCGCGCAGCTCGCGGCGGATGATGTCGGTGGGGAAGCCGGCGCGGAGCAGGCTGCGGTAGAGCGAAGCGATCTTGCGCACGTCGATCTCGCCGCGCAGCAGCTTGAGCTTGCGCGCGATGCGCTGGCGCACCAGGGCGGCCTCGTCGGTCACCTGGGAGATCTCTTCCAGGGCGGCTTCGATTTGCCGGTCGGGCACGCCGCGGGCGCGCAGGTCGCGGGCGATGCGGAACTTGCCCTGGCGGCGGATTTCGCTGCGCTGGCGCACGAACTGTCTGGCGTAGCGCGCGTCGTCGAGCAGCCCCGCGCGCTTCAGGCGCTCCAGGACGGGCTGCACCAGGGTCTTGTCCTCCGCGCGGCGCTCCAGCGCCTGCTTCATTTCGTGCACGGAGTGTGCGCGGCGCACCAGGGCGCGCAGCGCGGATTCATAGAGGCCGGATTCGGAGTCGAGCTTGCGTGGGGAGCGCACCGGGGAAGGATAGAAGCAGGAGACGCAGGAAGCAAGGCGGGAAGGAAAGTTGAGGGTTTGCGGAGCCGAGCGGTGCAAAAGGGGAAGAGGTCCGGGCCTCCTCCGGTTCTCATTTCTTTCCATCTTTTCGAGTTTGCAGGGTTCAACTGCTTTTATTTTTTCGAGAAGCGCTCGAAATCCGCCATCTGCTTTTCCATCTCTTCGCGCGCGGCGTCGGCGGTGGAGCGGATGCCTTGCAGGCGCAGCTTGAATTCGTCGGGGTTGGTGGCGCGCGTGAGAGCTTCGTCCATAGTGATGAGTTGCTTGGTGTAGAGGTCGAAGAGCGACTGGTCGAAGGTCTGCATGCCGTACTGGCTGGTGCCGGCGGAGATGGCGTCGTGGATCATGCGCGTCTTGTCGGGATTGATGATGCAGTCGCGGATGTAGGCGGTGGCGATCATGATTTCCACGGCGGGCACGCGGCCCCTGTCGTCGGCGCGCCGCACCAGGCGCTGGCTGATCACGGCCTTGAGCGTGGAAGCGAGCTGCAGGCGGATCTGCTTCTGCTCGGGCGGCGGAAAGACGGCGATAATACGCTGAATGGTCTCGGTGGCGTCCAGGGTGTGCAGGGTGGAGAAGACCAGGTGGCCGGTTTCGGCGGCCAGCAGGGCGGTGGAAATGGTTTCCAGGTCGCGCATTTCGCCGACCAGAATCACGTCAGGGTCCTGCCGCAGGGCAGCCCGGAGCGCGGAAGCGAAATTGGCGGTGTCCACTTCGACTTCGCGCTGGTTGATGAAGCTGCGCTTGTCGCGGTGCAGGAACTCGATGGGGTCTTCGATGGTGATGAGGTGGTCGGCGCGATTGGCGTTGATGCGGTCGATCATCGCCGCCAGGGAGGTGGATTTACCGGAACCCGTGGTGCCGGTGACCAGCACCAGCCCGCGCTGCTCTTCGCAGATCTTGTTGATGACCGCGGGAAGGTTCAGCTCTTCGATGGTGCGGATCTTGGTGGGAATGACGCGCAGCACCATGCCCACGTTGCCGCGCTGCTGGAAGACGTTGACGCGGAAACGCCCCAGGCCCGCCACGCCATAGGCCATATCCAGTTCCGCGGTTTCCTTGAATTTCTGCTTCTGGCGGTTGGTCATCATGCTGAACGCCATGGAGAGCATCTCTTCCGGCGTGATGCGGGAGACGTCGCTGATGGGAGTGAGCAGGCCGTCCACGCGCAGATAGGGATGGTTTCCGACCTTCAGGTGCAAGTCGGAGGCCTTGTTTTCGACGGCGCGGCGGAGAAGATCGTCAATGCTCAGTGCCATGTCGTGTAAACCCCGCAGAGGCCCGCCGAAGCGGGGCCAAAGCCGACACTAGCACCGGCCCCTGGCGGCGGCAAGGCGCATGCCGCGCGGAGTTGCTCGACAGTAACCCGGGGGCCAAAGCGGGCCGCGCGATGGGCAGATTCAGCTTTTCTTCAGGAACAGCGAATCGTAGAGCAGGCCGGCAAGGAAGCCTCCGGCCAGCGGCCCCACCCAGTAGACGCCATGATTGGCCCAGTGACCGGCGGCCAGCGCGGGACCGAAGGCCCGTGCGGGGTTCATGGCCGCGCCGGTCAGCGGGCCGCCCATGAGGACGTCCATGGTGATGGTCAGGCCGATGCCGAAGCCGGCGATCTTGTTAAAGGCGCCCTTCTCATCTACCGCGGTGGCAAAGACCACCAACACGAGGAAGAAGGTCATGACGCTCTCGAGGATCATGCCGTTGAGGCGCGTGAAGTCGCGCGCCAGGTCCGGCGTGCCCAGGGCCACGGCGCGCCAGGTGTCTTCGGGAACGAGCATCTTCAGCAGAAAGGCGGCCGCCACTGCGCCCGCCAGTTGCGCCGCCCAGTACCCCACGACCTCCAGAGTGCTGAAGCGCTTGGTCACCCAGAAGCCGATGGTCACCGCGGGATTGAAGTGGCCCCCGCAGATGTGGCCCAGTGCTGTGATCATGATTCCTATCGCCAGCCCATGCGCGACGGCAATCCCCAGGAGACCCGGCCCACCCGTGCCGTGCAGGAACTGATCCGCACAGATGGAGCCGGCTCCGATGAAGATCAAGGTGAACGTGCCGATGAATTCGGCGACAAGTTTCTGCGGCATGCTGTACATCGAGGTAGCCTCCGGCCGGATCAAGCAGGCGGGCAGCATCCGGCTGTGCCTATCGCGCGGATTCTACTCAAACCCGCGCGGGCAGTCAAAACAACTATTGAAAGATGGGAAAGGGTGGCGGAGCGCTGAACTGTTGAACAATTCAAACGTTCAACGGTTCAACGGCGTAGCGCAAGTGCCGCCGGAAGGAGAATGCGCCCCGCGGGTTACCGGGAAGTGCCTACGGCCGCGGCGCACGGCGTGAGCCAGTTGTGGCGGTCGGGCTTGGTACCGCTGGTCAGGGCGAAGAACTCTTCCTGCAGGCGCCTGGTGACCGGTCCGGCCACGCCCTTGCCCACCTGGATGTGGTCCACCGAGCGGATGGGCGTGACCTCCACGGCCGTGCCCACGAAGAAAACCTCATCCACGATGTACAGCATCTCGCGCGGGATGATCTGCTCCTTCACCGGGATCTTCAGGTCCTCGCTCAGCGTGAGCACCGCGTCACGGGTGATGCCGGGGAGCACGCTTGCGCCCAGCGGCGGCGTATACAGCGTGCCGTTATGCACCAGGAAGACATTCATCCCCGAGCCTTCGCTCACGTAGCCGGCAGTGTCCAGGGCGATGCCTTCGGCAAAGCCGTTGGTGGCCGCTTCCATGCGGATGAGCTGCGAATTCATGTAATTGCCCGCGGCCTTGGACATCGCCGGAAGCGTGTTCGGGGCGATGCGCGTCCACGAGCTGACGCACACGTCCACGCCCTTGGCCAGCGCTTCCGGTCCGAGGTAGGCGCCCCACGACCAGCAGGCCATGTAGCACTCCACCGGAGAGTTCATCGGGTTCACCCCGACATCGCCGTAGCCGCGCAGCGCCAGGGGCTTGACGTAGCAGGACTTCAGGTTGTTGCGGGGCACCAGCTCGGTGGCCACCTTGCAGAATTCGTCCACGGAGTAGGGCAGCTCCATGCGGTAGATCTTGGCGGAGTTGATCAGCCGCTGCATGTGCTCCCGCAGGCGGAAGATCGCCGGGCCCTGCTTGGTTTCGTAGCAGCGGATGCCCTCGAAGACCGCGGAGCCATAGCTCACCACGTGCGAAAGCACGTGCAGCGTCGCGTCGTCCCAGTTGATCCACTTCCCGTTGTGCCAGATCTTCTCCGTCTTCTGAATGGGCATGTGCTCTCTCCGGTAGTTGACTCTCGGCCCGCCTGGCTGCGCGGCGCGTGCGGCGTGGCTTGCTCTTTTTTGCCGCGCAGGTGCAGGAAGTCCTTGCGCCTGCTCCCGGCAGAATACGGCAGGGGTGGGGGAGCGTCAATGCGCCGTTGGTTCTGTTCCGCGGCCGCCGCAACCAATTTGGCGCGCGGCCAATTTGGCGGTGCGCGTGCGCCGACTCCCGCAGGGCTCAGCGCGGAGCTTTGGCGGGTTCCGCGGGCGGCTCTGGCGCCGCCTCCGGTGCGGTCACCATCTTGTACGCCGACTTGGCCTGCCCCTGGATGTGCCCGTACTTGCTTTCCCAGGCGCCCAGAAGCAGGAACGGCAGAATCGTGGCCACGGCCCACAGCTTGGCGCGGCTGGGCACCTTCTCGCCCGGCTCCCAGCGGAACAGTTGCGTCGAAATAAAAAACGCCAGGATCGCCCATGCGCCCAGCGCGGTGATCTCCACGCGCAGCGCCCAGAGGCCGGCTCCGAGCAACATAGCCTTCTGCAGGCCGATCACCACGTAGGTTGCGGGCAGGAAAACCGCCAGGTGCTGCACGACGCGCGGCAGCATGGGCAGTGGAAACGTGGCGCCGGAGAAAAACATCAGCGCGTACCAGACGATCTGGCAAATCACCTGGGTCTCCTGCATCGAGTTGGTCACGCTGGCCACGATCAGCCCCAGGGCCGCGAAAGAAATAGTCGCCACGCTCACCAGTATCGCCAGCGAGAGCAGGCTGCCGAACTGCGTGACGTGGAACAGCCAGCGCGCCAGCAGGATCTCGATGACCACCGTGGGCATCGTCAGGATGTAGTTCGCCGCGATGCTCGACGACAGCATGTCCGCCGCGGTCACCGGCGCCAGCCGGAAGCGCCGCAGGATGCCCTGCTCGCGGTACATCACCAGATTGGCGCTCAGGCCCCAGAAGCTGCCCATCACCGTCAGCGAAATGACGGGGCCGAGCAGGTAAGTCACCATGCGCGGCTCGCCCTTGGCGAAGATCCCCGCAAACAAGAAGAACAGCCCCAGCGGCATGAGCAGCGTGAAGAACAGGAAAATTTTGTTGCGCATCGTCAAGCGGATGCGGTTGCTGGCCAGTGTGACGAAGTGCTTCAATCCCGGAGTCTCCTTCCGGTCAGCTCGATGAACACATCCTCCAGCGAAGGCGTGGAAATCTCCAAATTGACCAGCTCGTTGCCTTCCGCTTCCAAGTGCTTCACCAGGGCCACGATGGCTTGCGGTGGGCGGTGGCAGTGCAGAATGAAGGCGCCGTCCAGGGGATGGCAGTCGGTCACGCCGTCCAGGCCCTTGAGGGTCGCTTGCGAGGTGGGTTTGGCCAGGCGCACCTCGATCCGCGTGGTATCCCCGGAGCGCTGCTTCAGTTCGCGCGGCGTGCCCTGCGCGATCACCTTGCCGTGGTCCACGATGGCCACGCGATCGCACAGCCGCTCGGCTTCCTCGATGTAGTGCGTGGTCAGCACGATGGTCTTTTTCTCCCGCCGCAGCTCTTCGATGACGTCGTAGATCTCCCGGCGCACCTGGGGGTCCAGTCCCGCGGTCGGCTCGTCGAAAAAGAGCACCCGCGGGTCATTCACCAGGGCCATGGCCAGCGCCAGGCGCTGCTTCTGCCCGCCGGAAAGCGTGCTGTAGAAGGCGTTGCGCTTTTCGGCCAGCCCGAAGCGCTTCAGCAGCTCTTCCGGGCTGCGCCGCCGCTCGTAGAAAGTCGCGAACAACTTCAGCGCTTCCAGCACGCGCATCTTGTCCGGAAGGGAAGTGGCCTGCAGGGTGGCCCCGATCTCGCGCTTCAGTTTTTCGGGGTCGCGCTGCGGGTCCAGCCCGCAGACCGATACCCGCCCGCCGTCCAGCGTGCGCAGCCCTTCCAGAATCTCGATGGTGCTGGTTTTGCCCGCGCCGTTCGGCCCCAGCAGGCCAAAGACCTCGCCTTCCTGGACTTCGAAGCTCACGCCGCGAATCGCTTCGACGTCGCCGTAGCGTTTGCTCAGGTTTTCGACCTGCAAGATGGAGTTGGACATGTTCGGTTGACCGCTTTGCGGTCGCACTCGAAAATTTGACCGCTCTGCGGTCACGCTCGAAAAATGACCGCTCTGCGGCCGCACTCTAAAAAAGAACCTATAGCATACCGCACATTGCCGCCCGCACCTGCATCGCCGCGCGGCTGGCCCTATTTTTCTTTGCTGCGCAAGGGCGCACTCTTGCGTTTCGGGGGTTTACGGTTCGGAGTACCGGGGGTCCAGAGATAGCGCTTCAGGTCCACGCGCGATTCCACGACCAGCACGCCTTCCGTCTCCAGAAGTTTGCGCTGCAGACCGGCGTAGGGTTCGCGGATTAGGATGCGCCCGCCGGCGCCGAGCACGCGGTGCCAGGGGATGCCCCGCCCGGAGGGACTCGCGGCCATGGCGCGGCCTGCGGAGCGTGCCCCGCCGCGCAGGCGCAGGGCTCGCGCCAGCGCCCCATAGGTTAAAACCCGGCCGCGCGGAATTTGTTTCACCAGCTTGTAGACCGGCTCCCAGGACATTGTCAGGCCGCCCTTCTCCCCGGATGGAAACCGCGATGCTAGGCGCGCCGCCGTTTTCGCGCAAGACAAAAAGCGCTCCGCGGGGTTTAACAGGTGTGTGTTGCGGGCGAGCGGCGGGAAAGAGCGCGGCGAAGTACAGGTAAAGGACAGGTAACCGCTTGGAAGCAACCTTTGTTTCGAGGCGGCATCGAATCTTTACAGCGGTAGTGGAAGAGACGTACACTACACGCAGATTCGAGTTTGCGAGGTGCCCTGATGGCTTTTGTTCGCCGCAAAGGCAATGTCTTCTACCTCGTGCACAACGTCCGCCGCGGCGGCAAGGTGCAGCAGCTGCACCTGGCGCGGCTCGGCGAACGCGCGCGCATCACCGACGAGGTGGTCCGCCAAGTCTCCAAGAAGCACCCCTTCGTCGAACTCAACTGGAACGCCCTGCGCGAACAGCTCAACAGCCAGCTGGATCTCGCGGATCCCCAATCTCCCGCCGTCCAGAAACTTGTGGCCACGCTGCGGGCTCTCAATCTCGACCTGGCGGATCTTTTTCCGCCGCTTCTCCGGCTTTCGGAATCCCCGCAGATGGCACAGGAGATCCTGCTGCAGCTTCGGCTGCTGCAATCCACCATCCAGGTCAAACTCGACCAGTTCGACCGCTCGCACGGAGGATTCATGAAAGCGAACGCGCAACTGCGGGCTCGCTAGGAGGCAGCCATGGCCGCTCAGGCACTAAAACTCGATCCTGGTTTACGCAGCACGGATACGCTGGAATTTGCCGAGGCGTTGCGGGCGAAAATCGTGGGGCAGGAAGAGGGCGTGCAGGCGCTGGTGGACCTGTATCAGGTATTTTGCGCGGGGTTGAACTCGCCGGGGCGCCCGGTGGGCAACCTGCTGTTTCTGGGGCCGACGGGGTCGGGGAAGACGCGCATCGTGG